>JBAQUQ010000373.1:0-5741 GCA_049297615.1 Burkholderiaceae bacterium | reverse complement strand
ACGCCGGCCAGGCCAGCGAGCGCGGCGAGCAGGGTGCGGCGAGCGACGCGGCCGGTGCCCATCTGGCTTTGACCCTTTGACCGTTCCACCGATTGATCGTTTGATCGTCTGACCGGCGCCTGCGCCGGCCTTGCGATTGTGGGCGCGCGGTCCGCTCGCCAGGCTTGCGCAGGAACAAGGCGCGAGGGCGTGCTCGCGGTCACGATCGCCGAAATCGCAGCAGTCAGCAGCACGGCCATGGCAAACCCGAAGCGCTTCTACATCGTCCCCACCGATAGCTGGTACATCGAACGCAGCGTCTGGTTCATCGCCGGCGCGGTGCTGCTCGGCGCGACCGCCTTGGCCGCCGTGCTGCACCCGCTGTGGGTGCTCGGCGTCGTGGCGGCGGCGCTGTCGTCGATCGTCGTCGCGCTGACGGGTTTCTGCGCCGTCGGCAACGTCCTGGCCCGGCTCGGTTTCCAGCCAAGGCTCGCCCGCCCCGGCTGGAAGCAAGGCGACCTGTACTTCATGCAGACTGACCTGTGGTACCTCGAGCGGCGCATCTACCTCGCCGTGGGAATGAACCTGCTGATTGCATCAAGCCTGTCCCTGCTGCACAGCCCCTGGTGGCTGGCGTTCACCGGTTTCGTCGGCGCGGCCATGCTCTGGTTCGCCGCGACCGGCTTTTGCATCATGGCCAATGCGCTGTATTGGCTCGGCGCGCAGCCGCGCTTGGCGCCGGGGGTTGGGGCGGGGCGTGGCCGGCAGACCATGACGCAGCCAAACCCGCTGTGAATACAGCGGCAACGCGCCTCATCGGCCCCTACCCGGCAAGGCCATGCCTTCGTTGAGGATGCCGACGTAGCGTGTGTAGCTGAACACGCGGCCGCGCTGCTTGCGCGTCAGCTCGGTCACCACACCGATGCGTTCCAGGTGGGCCAGCGCCTTGTTCACGGTGGCAGGCGTGAGGCCGGTGGCGGCAGCCAGCGACGCGGCGGTGGCGATTGGCTTGTGCTGCAGGGCCTGATGGATCGCGAGCGCAGACGCCGCAGCCCGGCCGACGCCGGCGATCCGCTGGCTGTCGGCCGAGGCCAACTCCAGCAGACGCTTCGCCGACGTGGCAGCCTGCGTGGCGCTCGCCAGCACGGCATTGGCAAAGAACTCCAGCCAGGTTTCCCAATTGCCCGACAGACGCACCGCATTCAGCAGCTCGTAGTAGTTCTGCCGATGCTCCTTGAAATGCAGGCTCAGGTACAGCAGCGGTTCGCGCAGCAGACCGTCGGCAGCGAGTTGCAGCGCGATCAGCAGGCGGCCGACCCTGCCGTTGCCATCGAGGAACGGGTGGATGGTTTCGAACTGCACGTGCGCCAGCGCGGCCTTGACCAGCGGCGGGGTTGCCTCGGGCAGGTCGTGCAGGAAGCGCTCGAAGTGCTTCAGGCATTCGCCAAGCTCGTTCGCCGGAGGCGGCACGAACACCGCGTTGCCGGGCCGCGTGCCACCCATCCATACTTGGCTGGTCCGAAACTCGCCCGGCGTCAACTTGGCGCCGCGCCCTTCACGGCCCATCAGCACCTCGTGCACTTCGCGTATCAGGCGCAATGAAAGCGGAAAACCGCCGCGCAGCCGCACGATGCCGTGTTCCAGCGCCGCCACGCAGCGGCTGACTTCGCGCGCATCCTCCAACGGCACACCCGGTTGCTCGTCCAGCTCGAACAACATCAGGTCGGCGAGCGAGGACTGCGTGCCCTCGATCATCGACGACAGCACCGCCTCCTTGCGCACGAAGCTGTACAGCACCAACGCCGCGTTCGGCAGCAGGTCGGTCACCGCATCGAGCCGGCCGAGTGCGAGCAGCGCGGCGTCGAAGCGACTCCGCAGCGCCGGCGTCCAGTCGATCGCCGGGCGCGGCGGCAATGGCACCGGGACGAAGGCCTTGAAGGCTTCGCCGGCGGCGGCAACTTTGAGATATCGGCCTTGCAGGGCGCGCTGCATCAGAGGGAGGGAACCTAAATTAGCGGTGGGCGTTATTTTAGGTTAGATCAACTTCGTAAAACAAACCCTAACGCCGAGGCAACCCGCTCCAGCTACCACTGCTTCTTTCACGGACTCGTGATCGCAAACACCATGTCGCCGACGAACCGCTTGAACGACTCGTTCTCGACGAACTGCTTGTACACCTGCGTGTCGCCCTTCAGCAGATGCTGCATCACCTTGGCCAGCGCCTGGTCGTGCGCCATGCGTGCGGTGTGCGGCGTGTTCTCCTTTGCATTCTGGTAGGCCGCGTCCGCGGCGACTTTGGGCGCGATGTCGTCGCGGATCCGCTTTGCGACGCGATCGGTGTCGGCGAACAAGGTCCCGAACTGCTCGTTGAATGTCTTGAGAATGTTGCTCAACCGGTCCATCTCGGGCTCGGGCTTGTAGCCGTGCGCATCCGTGGGCACCGGCTCGATTTCGGCGTCCGTGTCCACCAAGGCAATCTTCATCGCCGCCTTCTTCTCGACGCGGTAGCTGTCCATGTCGATGGCTTCGAGGATGCCCTTGGCGAGGTCTTCCTCCTGCGGCGCCGGCAGTTTGGGCGTGAGCAGATCGAGGAAGATCGAGAGCTTCTCCCACGGCGCGTTGCTGTACGGAATCACCGATGAGAGGAAGGCGTAGGTGCGGCAGAACACCTTGGCCTTGCCCTTGAAGTCCACCTGGCTGTCCTCGTCGAGCCTGTCTACATAGACCGCTACGCACACATCGAGGATCGGGTCGAGCTTGTCCCGGTCCGCGCCGCCAAGGAACAACGCCACCACCTGCTGCACCTGTTCGGCCGAGTACACCGGCGCAGCGTCGAGCGCAGCCTTCAGGTCGTGCAATTTGTTCGGGTCGGTCTCCTCGGCCAGCAGCGTCGTGCGGTAATAGTCCTGGAATGCGAACGTGATCGCCTCGCTGTTGTTCTGGAAGTCGAGCACGAAGCAGTCGTGCTTCTGCGGGTGCCCACGGTTCAGGCGCGAGAGGGTTTGCACCGCCTTGATTCCCGCCAGCGGCTTGTCGACGTACATCGTGTGCAGCAGCGGCTCGTCGTAGCCGGTCTGGAACTTGTCGGCGCAGATCAGGAAGCGGTACGGGTCGGTCTTGATCTTGGCAGCGATATCTTCGCTCGAGAATCCGTTCAGCGACGCCTCGCTCACCTTCGCACCGCCGTACTCGGGCTCGCCCGAGAACGCGACGATCGCCTGGTGCGGGCTCTTGCGTTCGATCAGGTACGCCTTGAAGGCGTGGAAGTATTGGATCGCCCGCTCGATGCCGCTCGTGATGACCATCGCCCGCGCCTGCCCGCCGATCTTGCCGGCAGCCAGCACCTGCTCGTGGAAGTGGTCGACCATGATCTCGGCTTTGAGCCGGGTTGCGTGGTCGTGGCTCTCCACGTACCGGCGCAGCTTCTTCTTCGCCTTCTTGGTGTCGAACTCCGGGTCGTCCTCGGTCTTCTTGATGAGCCTGTAGTAGCTGTGCACCGGCGTGTACGCCTTCAGCACGTCGAGGATGAAGCATTCCTCGATCGCCTGCTTCATCGTGTAGCGGTGGAAGGGCCGGTGCCTGACCTTGCCTTGCGCGTCGGGCGGCAGCGGCTCGCCGAACATCTCCAGCGTCTTGTTCTTCGGCGTGGCGGTGAAAGCGAAGTAGCTCGCATTGGCCAGCATCTTGCGTGCCGCCATGCGCGCCTCGATCGCCGCGTTCACGGTGTCTTCGGGGTCGGGCCCCGCGTCTTCATCGTCCGTCGGCGCGCCCAGCGCCTCGCTCATCGCCGCCGAAGTCTTGCCGCCCTGGCTCGAATGCGCTTCGTCGATGACGATGGCGAAGGTCTTGCCGGCATCGAGCGCGATCTCGTCGAGGATGAACGGGAACTTCTGCACCGTCGAGACGATGATCTTCTTGCCTTGTTCAATGAACTTGCGCAGGTCGCCCGAATGTTCCGCATGGCCCACGGTCGCACCCACCTGCATGAATTGTTTGATGGCCCTTTGAATCTGGTCGTCGAGGATCGTGCCAGCTCGGTGCACATCCGCACCTCGCTGTCGTCCACCGCGAAGTGCACCACGCAGCGGCCGAACTCGAACAGCCGCTCGCGCGGGTCGCGGTCGCGCCGGTACTGCTCGACGGCATCCTCGACGGTCTGCTTGGTGAGGCTGTTCTTCAGCTCGAAGGTGGCGATGGGCAACCCGTTGATGAACAGCCCCAGGTCGAGCGCACGGCGCGTCTCGTCCATGCTGTAGGCGAGCTGGCGCGTGATCGAGAAGCGGTTCTGCGCGTGCAGCGCCTCGGCCTTGGCGTTGCCGGGTGAGGGCGTGCCGTAGAACAGGTCGAAATGTCCCGCTGGATGATGCTCGATGCCCTTGCGCAACACGTCGATGACGCCGCGCTTGCTGCCGCATTCAGTCGAAAGCCGTGTAAGGAACTTGATCCGGTTGATGTTCTTGGTGTCGTTCGGATCGGCCATCGCCAGCTTCTTGAAGGCTTCGGGCTGCGTGGCGCGCAGGAAGGCGAAGAGCTGCGCCACGTCGAGCGCGTGGGCGCGGTCGTAGTCCAGCGCGCTGCCCGCCGTGTATCCCGTGCCGCCGTAGGGTAGCGGCGGCCTGGCGACCATGTTCGGCGCGACGGAGAGACCGTCCGTGCCGGTCATGTGCCGCACGATCAGCGTTTCGAGGCCCTTCTCGCTGGTGTCGGTGGTCATGCGGCGGCCTCCTCGTCAGCAGGTTCGGCCTCGTCGCTCAGGTCGGCGGCGTGCTCGGCCGTGTCGTGCGGCGCTTCGACGGGCAGTCGCCCCGCCGCTTCGCGCACATCGAGCTTGCCGGTCACCACATCGGCGACAAGGCGAGTGCGGTATTCGCGCAGGAGTTCAATCTCGCGTTCGAGGCGGGCAATGGTGGTATTGATTGCATCAGTCTCCGAATCGATATGTCGCGCGATCGCCTCCGCCTCGACTGGGGGAGCGAGCGGGACTTGGACGGATCCAAGCTCGGGCTTGGTGACATGTACCAAGCCAATGATGCCACCGGCCTGTTCCTCAACGTGGCGCGTAACGGCACGAAGAACATAGTAGAAGTAGCGCTTGGGCAGTATGAAGCCTACAAGCTTGAAGATGTGCTGATTCAAATAGCCGGCGAACTCTCTGGTCCATTCGAACGGTCCGAAGGACGTGCCGCGGTTGCCAGACCACGCAAACATCAAGTCCCCAGCGTGAATCAGCAACCCTTCTGGGAGATCGCTTCGATTGGTGTAGTTGAATTCATCAGATCCATTGAGATTCTGGATGCGAATGATGGGGACCCCCGCCGCCTTCCAATCTCCGGGTTTGAACGGCAAGCCGTTCACGAAACGCGTTAGGCGCTTCAGCTTCCGCATCTCCCGGTGCTGCGGAATATCGCCGAGCCAGGAAACGCCGGACGGCTTGAGCGGGACGGAGGAGTCGAGGCCACGGGTGACGGCGCGATAGATGATGGACTGCTTCTGCTCATTGAGCAGCGCGATCACCTTCCGCTTCGCCCGGATCGCCCGCTCCAGCCGCACGTTGGCCCAGTCGAGAAACCGCACGATTGCGGCTTGCTCATTGATCGGAGGAATCGGTATCGCGAGTCGGCCGAACTGATCCGAATTGGACTTGACCCCATCCCGCGGACGGGTTTGGACTTGAATTTCAAGTCGGATGGCAAAGCTCCTGCGCAGACTTGTCCACCGGCGGCGTGGCGCATGCCACGCAGACGCCGACGGTGGTCAAGTCG
>JBAQUQ010000372.1:0-4096 GCA_049297615.1 Burkholderiaceae bacterium | reverse complement strand
GTTCTGCTTGCGTCTCCGGCCACGTTGTCGGCACCTGTGGTCGACGCACTGGGTGTGCCGCGCCTTGCGCCGGCCCTGAGGGAGGCCCTGCTCGCGCGCCATGCGCCAGCGCTGGATGTCGACACCGTCGACGCCAACGATCGATTGGGTCAGCTTGCCTGGGGCGAAGGCGGCCAACGGATCGTGGTCGACACGACGCGGCCCGTCGCTTACGCCCGCATTGCTTATACGCGCCTGGCCGGACGCGTTGCGCCGCAGCTCGTCTACACGTTCTGGTTCCCGTCGCGCCCGGCGCAGAGTGACTTCGACGTGCTTGCAGGTCACTTGGACGGACTGGTCTGGCGCGTCACGCTCGGCCCCGATCTGCAGCCGCTCGTGTACGACTCGATCCATCCCTGTGGCTGCTACCACCTGTTCTATCCCACCCAGCGGGTGCGGGCGCGCCGGGGTCCGATCGAAGGACAAGGGCCGGTCGACGAAGGTCTCTTTGTACCGCAGTCGGTTGACGCGCCGCGCGATGGGCAGCGTCAAGTGCTGCGCATTGCCGCCCGCACGCATTACCTGCGGCGGGTCGCCAACGTGACCGACGAAACCGCGGGTGCAGTCGAATACCACCTGCGCGACGAAAACGACCTGCGCGCCCTGCCCTGGCCGAACATTGCAGCCCCACGCGGGACCAGAAGTGCTTACGACAGCGCCGGTCTGATCGCCGGCAGCGAACGTCTGGAACGGTTCTTTTTCTGGCCGATGGGTATCGCAAGCGCCGGTCAGATGCGGCAGTGGGGACACCACGCGACGGCGTTCGTCGGCCGCCGCCACTTCGACGATCCGGACCTGTTCGAGCGTTATTTCGAACTCTCCGATCCCGGCGCCGACCCGCGTTGAGTCGGGCGGCGGATCGGGTGGCCTTGTATCACGCTTGATCTGCATCAGGCGCGCGCGGTCGTCGAGTCCTTAAAGTCGATCCGTCCACCGACCATCGATTCCATCATGCTTACGGCCGCATCGGAGTTCCGCCGAATCCACGAAACATTTCACCCGAAGGTTCTGCGGTACCTGGCTCGCCTGGTGGGGAAAAGCGAGGCGGAAGACCTCGCGCAGATCGTCATGCTGAAAGTCAGCGAAGGTCTGTCGGGTTTCCGTGGTGAGGCCAGCCTCTCGACCTGGATTTATCGCATCGCAACCAACACCGCGCTCGACAGGCTTCGCCGTTCGGACTGTGGGCAGGGGCTGTTGCACGACGAAATTCAAGCGGTCCGAGCTGAATCCGAGGTCGATTCCGACTCGCAGACCTGCGGGCTCGAAGCACGGAGCCCGTCAGCCGAAGCGACGGCGATCAGTCGGGAGATGAGCGCGTGCATCCGTGAGTTCGTCGGGCGCCTGCCGCAGAACTACAAGACGGTGTTGGCGCTCAGCGAATTGGAGGGCTTGACCAACGCGCAGATCGCCGAGATCCTCGAAGTCAGCGTCGAAACCGTCAAGATTCGCCTGCATCGAGGGCGCGAACGGCTGCGCAGTGCGCTCGAAGCGGGTTGCACTTTCGATCGCGACGAGCGCAACGAGCTGGCCTGCGACCGCAAGCCCCGGGCCGACGCCGCCACCTAGGGCAGCGCAGTACAAGTCCCTCGCGGGGACTTGTTGAGCGTCGCCTCGGGCAGCGTATCCTTTTTCGATGCCGCCTCGTCTAAGGCACTGAAAGGAGGCGATGCCATGGACCTGTTCTGGCTCTTTCCCCTGCTCTGCCTGATCTTCATGGTCGGCATGATGTTCTTCATGTTGCGCGGCGGCAGCTGCATGCCGATGTGCGGCGGCGCGCGAACCGGACGCGGCGCCGAGCGCGAAACGCCGCGCCAGGTCCTTGACAGCCGACTCGCGAACGGCGAGATCGGCATGGACCGGTCCACTTTCGCCATGAAGAAGATCACCTCCCGCGCCCCGGCCCTGATGCTCGTCTTCGCGGCCATCGGCATCGTCGACGCTGCCTATGTCGCCTATGCGGTCTATACCGGGCAGTTCCTGTGGTGCCCGCCCCCCATCGATGGTTGCAACACAGTCGCCAGCAGCCCCTATGCACGCGTCTTTGGCGTACCAGCGGCGTACCTCGGTGTCGTCTTCTATTCGGTCGTGTTCACATTGGCGGCGCTGCTGCGGCTCGACCCGCATAAGCGCGGCCTGCGCCTGGGCGTGCTCGGCTGCGCCGCGCTGGGCGTGTCCGGCTCGATCTACTTCATGGTTCTCCAGGCCGCCTACATCCACGCCTTCTGCATTTACTGCCTGATATCGGCCGTCTTGACGCTTCTGCTTTTCATCACCGCCCTGCTGCATTCCAGAGCGATGCGCGGGCCGGCGGTCATGGGCCCAAGGCCGCGCGGCGGCATGCCATAGTCGGGCGAATTCGGCCTTGTACCGGCCGAGACTCGGCGAGCCTTGCATCGCGCTTGATCTGCATCAGGTGCGAAGCGTCGTCGAGGTCTTAGGCTCGGCTCATTCCTAGGCCCTCACCTGCACCATGAAAAGCACCGCGCACAAGACACCGACTCACGCCCGCGGCCAGCGTCGCCTGCTGCTGATCGGCGCCTTGGGCGCCTTGGCCGCGCCTCTTTGGGCCGCGACCCCCAGCGGCCCCCTGGTCGAGGTCTGGAAGAGCCCGACCTGTGGCTGCTGCGCCGACTGGGTGCTTCACCTCGAGGCCAACGGTTTTCGCACCAAGGTCTACGACGAAGGCAATTCGGCGATGCGCGCCCGCATGGGCGTCGAGGCCCGATACGGCTCCTGCCACACCGGCGTAGTGGCGGGCTACGCGATCGAGGGTCATGTGCCCGCCCGCGAGATCAAGCGCCTGTTGAAGGAAAGGCCAGCCGCGATCGGCCTGGCCGCGCCCGGCATGCCCATCGGCTCGCCCGGCATGGATGGCCCGGCCTACGCGGGACGCAAGGATCCCTACGAAGTGCTCTTGCTGCTGAAGAACGGCCGCAGCAGCGTTTACCAGGCCTACGCGTAGTCCGGCGCGGGTGCGCGCCGCATTGGCCGCGCTCGGGTCCGGCCCGGCGCGAAGCCAGGCGACTCAGCGCGGCAAGACCAGGGATGCCTCGAGCCCGCCTTGCGCTGCGTTGCGCAGCGTCACGTCGCCGCCGGCGGCGCGCGCGATATTGCGGGCGATGCTCAAGCCCAGGCCGTTGCCACCGGTTTCGCGGCTGCGCGATTCGTCGAGCCTGAAGAAAGGATCGAAGACGCGTTCCAGCATGCCTTCGGGAATGCCGGGGCCTTCGTCGCGGATGCGCAGGGTCAATGCCTTGGCGTTGTCTTCGACCCGGACGCAGGCGCGGCGCCCGTAGATCACGGCGTTTTCCACCAGGTTGGCAATGCAGCGCCTGAGCCGGGCCGGATCGCCCGCCAGGGGCGCGCCGGCACGGCCTTCGATCTGGACCGGCCGGCCCATGGCTTCGTTGTCTGCCTGCAGGCTTTCCAGCAGTGCCATCATGTCCACCGGCACCGATTCGGCGGGGCCGTCCAGGCCACGCAGCGCCGCCAGTGCGTCGCTGACCATGGTCTGCATTTCGCCCAGGTCTTTTTCGAAGCGCTGGCGTGTGTCGTCATCGTCCAGAAGTTCGGCGCGCAGGCGCAGCCGGGTCAAAGGCGTCTTCAGATCGTGCGACATCGCGGCCAGGACCCGGGTGCGGTCGTCGATATAACGCGCCAGGCGAGACTGCATGATGTTGAAGGCCTGGGCCGCTTGGCGCACCTCGGTGGGTCCGACCTCGGGCAAGGGCGGGCGATGGATGTTCTTGCCCAGTGCCTCGGCCGCGTCGGCCAAGGTGCGCAAGGGACGGTTCAACCAGCGCACCGCGATGAACGACAAGCCCAGCACCACGATCAATAAAACGGCCAAGGTCAACAACAGGCGCAGGGGCAGGCTGGCCGACTGCCGCGGCAGTTGGGTGTCGAAGGTGACCCAGTGACCGTCCTCGAGCTGCACCTGGATGACGAGCTGGGCCCTGCCCGGCATGCCTGCCATTGCGCCTGCGCCATTGCGCGCCTGGCCCATCATCATCTCGTGATGGCCGGGCCACGGGGGGCCGGCGGGACGGCCCAGCGG
>JBAQUQ010000371.1:0-5942 GCA_049297615.1 Burkholderiaceae bacterium | reverse complement strand
TTGGGGCGATACATGCATTCACCGCTGCGTACAACGAAAAGGCCGCGCCATTCGTCTGGCGAAAGCGAGAGGTCCGAGGGGCGCAGCTTCGAAACACTATCGTTAACTTACGCAATTAAACACTAGGTCCCTCGGGCTCAGGCCGGCGTTTCCTTCGCAGATCAATCCTGGATACCTATTCAGCGCCTGAGCGTTCTGGGATCCAGCAGCGGTTTTAACGGGGTCGGGCGCGAGTCGATATCGTCATACCAAGTCGACGCCGGCTCGGCACTGCCGTCCAAGGGTGCAGCGCCCGGGGGTGTGGCGTGGGTCAGCGGCATCGACCCGGAATGCGCGGCATCAGCCCGCCCGCCTGCTTCGGAGGGCACAGCAGTCGGAAGAATCGCTTCACGCGCCGCATTCGGCGACGGGAAGGCGCCCTCGACCCATACCAGCATTCGAATGCCCACGGATTTCAGAACGCGTGCCATGCGCTCGCGGCGAGCAACGGCGCGTTCACTGTCGAGCCCGCCGGGCCCTTGGACAATGACGACGGCGACGACCTGCGAGGCCATGTCGCAAACAACCAGGTCGGCGCACTGGTTGCCCACCCGACGCAGCCATTGCGCGTAGGAATAGCGCGTCGGTATCTTGAGGAAACGCGACAGCGGCACCTGTCCCAGAACCATGTAGTCGGGAAACGCGCGCAGCAAGGTGCGATAAGCCAGGCGTTCATGCGTCGTTAAGATTCGCGTCGCCTGCGCCGGCCATGCAGCCAAGGTGTCTACCCGATCGAAATCGGTCACGTCTGACCCGGCCGCTTGCCGGCGATCGCGAATCCATACTCCCACCAAAGCAAGCGCAACGCCGCCAAGCATCAGCAGCGGGACTGCCAAATACGGGCTCATGGATTGATTCTCCTGGCCAAAATAATGCCGCTGCCACGGTCCGCGCACGAGAGTCGTGCGATCGTCCAATGAAGGGGTCTCAGCCGCCGAGCCCCTTCATCGCGCCCATGCGCTTCATCATCTTCATCATCCCCCCGCCCTTCATCTTCTTCATCATGCCCTGCATTTGGTCGAACTGCTTGAGCATACGGTTCACGTCCTGCACCTGCACACCCGCCCCGACCGCGATGCGGCGCTTGCGCGAGGCCTTGATCACTTCAGGTTTGCGCCGTTCGAGGAGGGTCATCGCGCAGATGATGCCCTCCATGCGCCGGACGTCGCGTTCAGCCCGGCTCACCTCGGCCTGCCCGAGGCTGCCCACTTTGCCCGTCAGTTGCGTCGGCAGATTGTCGACCAGGCCGGACAGCCCACCCATCTTCTTCATCTGCGAGATCTGTGCCAGGAAGTCGCTCATGTCGAACGTCTCGCCGCCGCGGACCTTGTCGGCGAGCTTTCTTGCCGCCACCAGGTCGACGCCTTTTTGCACTTCCTCGACCAATGCGACGATGTCGCCCATGCCGAGCACACGCCCGGCGTGGCGCTGGGCATCGAAGACCTCGAGGCCGTCGATCTTTTCGCTCGTGCCGGCAAACTTGATCGGCACTCCGGTCACGTGACGAACCGACAGCGCTGCACCGCCGCGCGAATCTCCGTCCATCTTCGTCAAGACGATGCCTGTCAGCGGGAGCTGCCCGGCGAAAGCTTTCGCCGTGTTGACCGCGTCCTGGCCTTGCATCGCATCGACGACAAACAACGTTTCCACGGGCTGGAGCGCGGCGTGCAATTCGCCGATCTCGGCCATCAAGGCGGCGTCGATGCCCAAGCGCCCCGCAGTGTCGACGAGCAGCACATCGAAGTAGTGGTGCCGTGCGTAGTCGAGCGCCGCCAGCGCGATGCTCAAGGGCTTCTCGCCCGAGGTCGACGCAAACCATTGCGCGCCCGCCTGGGTGGTGACCATGGCGAGCTGTTCGATGGCCGCCGGTCGGTACACGTCGGTCGACACGGTGAGCACTTTCTTCTTGCGCCGCTCAATCAAGTGGCGAGCCAACTTGGCCGTCGTCGTCGTTTTACCGACACCCTGCAGGCCAGCCATCAAAATGACTGCCGGGGGCTGGGTTGCCAAATTCAGTTCGGCCACGCCCTCGCCCATCGTCAACGCCAGTTCGCGGTTGACGATGCCCACCAGGGCTTGCCCCGGCGTCAATGAACCCACGACTTCGGCGCCGAGCGCCCGCTCCTTCACGCGGGCCGTGAATTCGCGCACCACGGGCAATGCCACATCAGCCTCGAGCAGGGCCACGCGAATCTCGCGCAGCATGTCTTGCACATTGTTTTGCGTGATGCGGGCCTGGCCTCGCACGGTCTTGACGAGTTGGCTCAGCCGTTCGGTCAGGGTGGAGGCCATGGGTTACGGTGATGCGTGCGGCGTTGGGGCACCCGCTGCGGGCGCGAAAGTACACTGTGCAAATGATTCTATCGTTCGGGTCGGACTCAGTGAATGCAAGTGCCGCGGCACTTGCACTGGGCATTCCCAGTTCGATCGCCCTGCTCGCGTATGCCATCTGTGCGGCCTTGGGCGGACAGCGCGCCGCGCCTGTTCAGCGCGGCGCAATGCTGGTCGGATGGATCGCGCAAGGCCTGGCGATCGTTGTCGATTCCGCGGGGTTTTTCAGCGCAAGCAGCGGGGCTCGCTTCGGCTTCGCGACCGCACTGTCGGCGACCTCGTGGCTCGTGGTCGCGGTGTATGGGATCGAGAGCCGATTTCTCCCCATGCGGGGCGTACAGGGAACATTGGCGGTGTTCGGTCTGGTCAGCGTTGCATTGGCTTGGGTCTTCCCGGCGGAGCTTCGATCTGTATCGCGTTGGGCGCCCGTGCATTGGATATTGGGCATCGCGTCTTACGGCCTGTTCGGTGCTGCTGTCTTGCATGCGGCGATGCTTGGCAGGGTGGAGCGGCAATTGCGTGGCAAGGCCTTGCGTGGCAATGGGGACGGCATGCCGGCTCACGCAGCTGGTGTCCCCTTGCTGAGTTTGGAGCGTCTCACCTTTCGTTTTGTCGCCGCAGGCTTTTTCGTCCTGTCGGCGGCCTTGCTGTTGGGTGTGTGGTTTGCCAGCCCCTGGCGCTGGGACCACAAAACAGTCTTTTCAATCCTGGGGTGGGCGGTGTTCGCGGCGCTGCTCGCCGGACGCCGGGTCTTCGGCTGGCGCGGGCCGCTGGCGACGCGTTGGCTGTACGCTGGGGCGGGGCTGCTGCTACTGGCCTATGTCGGTTCGCGTTTTGTGCTCGAAGTACTTCTGCATCGTCTGCCGGCCAACTGACGGGCTGACGCATGAAACTCGCACTCCTGATTCTTGCTGTGCTGGCCCTCGTCTGGCTCTTGCGCACAGCAAGCCGGCCCAGGGTGCGGCCGCCCGGCCAAGACCCCGGCACCAAACGCCCTGAAGTGCAGGCGATGGTGGCTTGTTCGCACTGCGGCGTACTCATGCCACGCGACGAGGTTTTGCCGGGGCGCGGCGGGGTGTTCTGCAGCGCAGCCCATCGCGACGCGTTCGAAAGTTCGCACGCCGATCCATGAGAGCACACGGCCGTCATGGGCTACGAAGGGGCCTCTCAGGTCCTCGGGCGAATACGGCGCATGCAGCACGAAGGGATTCCGATGAGCGACATCCCGCGTGACGCCGATCGCCGAGTCGGCGAGCGGCGCAGGGCGCGGCGCTCACCCTCGGCGGACGAATCCTGGTTCGGTGCATTCGAGTCCGACGACGAAGCTGTCCCTTTCGAATCCACCGCAGCGCCGGGCGACTCGAGTCTCGGTGTGTCGCGGTTCGGCGACGGCGACGCGCAGGCCGACTCGCGGATGCTGGCGCGCCAGGCCGCGCGACACGACGCCTCGCGCCAGTCAGGCTTTGAACGTTTGTACCGAATCTTCATCGGTGCGCGTGCCGTGCTCGGTGTCGCGTTGGTGGCCACGCTCCTTCTGATCGGTCTATTCGGTACCCGCCCGAACCTGCCCCTCGTGATCGTCAGCCTGGCCTATGCCGCATTGTCCATCAGCATGTGGTTGATCCCCGGCATCTGGCCGGCCGCCAACGCACGCAGGATGGCCCGGCCTGCGAGTCCGCACTGGCTGCTGACCATCGGTGCCGACTCCTTGGCCTTTACGACCTTGCATGTCTTGGCGCCTGGCTTGAGCCTGAACTATGTCGCTCTGCTGGTCATGCCGGTGTTGATGGCCGGCGTGTTGACACCACGATCGATGGCGCTGGCCACAGCCGCGGGGGTCACGCTCGCGCTGCTTGGCACCGCGGTTCTGGCCGTGCCCCTGGGCGGCGACCCTTCGCTGGCGCTGACCCAAGCCGGCTTGGCAGGCAGCGGATTCTTCGTCCTGGCCGTTCTGTCCAGCGAACTGGCGAGCCGGCTCGCGCGAGAAGAGCTGACCTCGCGCGGCAGCCTGGAGATGGCCAGGCAGCAGGCCCAACTCAATCGACTGGTGATCGAAGAAATGCAGGACGGCGTGCTCGTCGTCGATCGAAGCGGGCGTGTCCGAGCCGCCAACCCCGCCGCGCGGCGCCTTCTCGCGCCTGCCGGCATGTGCCGCGCCGCTCCGTTTCAGATGCGTGGCGTCGAAGCCTGGAACGCGCTCGTCAAATCCGCTGAGCGAGCGTTTGTCGATGCGGCATGGCCCGAGGCCGGACGCGACGTGGTGCTCGAATTCGAGCCCGGCTCGACACGGACCCTGCACGTGCGGGTTCGATTCACACGCAAGTCCGAACCGCAAGCCGGTGAAGACTTCTGCGTTCTGTTTCTTGAAGACGTGCGCAACATGCAAGCGCGCAGCCGACAAGAAAAGCTTGCTGCGATGGGTCGCGTTTCCGCGGGAATCGCGCATGAGATTCGCAATCCGCTGGCCGCCATCGCCCAAGCCAATGCCCTGCTGTCGGAAGACGCAACCGAACCGGAGCAACGGCAGCTGACGAAGTTGGTGAGTGACAATGTCGATCGACTCAAACGCATCGTCGACGACGTCATGGCCGCAGCCCCAGGCCTGGCGGACGACGTTCTGCCCTTGGACGCGGTCGCACACGTCGAAGCAGCGTGCGCGGAGTGGGCGAGTGCCGCCACGGTGAGCATTGGCAACGGCGGGCTCGTGACCCTGACCCTTCCCGCACAAGCCTTAGGGGTCGTCTTCGATCCTGAGCACCTGCGCAGGGTGCTCGTCATTCTGCTGGACAATGCAAAGCGGCACGCCAGCGGCGCTGTCGGAGCGGTCGAAGTCCGCCTCGATTCACGTGATGAGATTCGCGCATTCCTCTGTGTTTCGAGCGATGGACCGCGCATAACTCCCGATGTTGAACGCTTCCTGTTCGAACCCTTTTTTTCGACACGCAGTCGCGGCACGGGACTGGGTTTGTATATTTGCCGTGAATTGTGCGAGCGTTACGGCGCCAGCGTCGACTATCGATTGCGCCAATCGCCCGCGGGCGAGCGCAATGAGTTCTTCGTCGCGCTACGGCGCTGCCCGCTAAGTCCCATGGACGCGAACCCATCGACTCCACCATGACCCCCGTAGCACCCATGAGTCTGCTCGTCGTCGACGACGAGCCCGACTTGCGCACGCTGTACGAGCTGACCCTGCTGCGCGAGGGCTATGACGTCGACACGGCTGGAAGCGTCGAGCAGGCTTTGCAGTCCATGAAGGGCCGCGCCTACAGCGCCGTGATCACCGATATGCGCCTGCCCGACGGCACCGGCCTGGATATTCTGCGCTGGCTGGTCCAGGGCGAGCGTGGCGAAAAGGCGATCGTCATCACCGCCTATGGCTCGGCAGAGAACGCCGTCGAAGCCCTGCGAGCCGGGGCCTATGACTACCTGACAAAGCCGGTCGATCTCAGGCAGTTTCGCGCCGTGATCGGTTCTGCGCTCGGGCGGGGCGGACGCGCCATTGCAGCGACGGATCCGGCGACCTTGCCGTCAGTGCAAGGCAAGCCTTCCCCACGCGGCGCGGCGCGCGCCGC
>JBAQUQ010000370.1:0-14257 GCA_049297615.1 Burkholderiaceae bacterium | reverse complement strand
GCTCAAGCTCAGCCACAACTTCCGCCGTACACGACAACGCAACTGCCACTCGTGCCATGACACCACCTTGCGCCAAGCAATGTAGCCATCATAATACTATCTATTGTTTGTGCAATTAAACACTAGCTTCATCAAGCCGCCGGCCGATGCGCCGCCGAATCTGGCGATCTCGGGGCGCTTTCGGCACTCCGACGGCCGGCGCCGTGATGTCCTGGGCAGCATCCCGGGCATCGCCGCCTTGTCCGACCCCAAGGCGCCGCGTCCGACCGGCATGGACGCACCGTTCCAGGGCCAGCCGATCCAGGGTTTCTCGGGAATCAGGTGGCGACCCGACGGCACGGCATGGGTGGTTTCGGACGGCGGTTTCGGCAGCAAGGCCAATTCCCCGGACGTGATGACCATGATCCATCATGTGCGGCCGGTGTGGGCGACAGGGCAACTCGAGGTGCTGCGCACCGTCTTCCTGCATGACCCCGACGGCGTGGTGCCTTTCAACGTGGAGAACGCGGCCACGCTCAAGCGCTACCTGACCGGCGCCGATTTCGACTTCGAGTCGATTCAGGTCATCGGCGAGTCGATCTGGCTCGGCGACGAGTACGGCCCGTACCTGGTGCGCACCGATTTCAGCGGCAAGGTGACCGGCTTCTTCGAAACGCTCGTCGACGGTGTGGTGCTGCGTTCGCCCGATCACTTCCGCGTCTACACGCCTCCCAGACCGGGCCCGTTTGCCACGACGGTTCAGCGTTCCCGCGGCTTCGAGGGCCTGGGCGCGTCACCCGACGGGCGCTACTTGTACCCCATGTTCGAAGGCCCGCTGTGGCTGCCGCCGACCCAGGCCTGGAAGCAGCGCCACGTCGAGGAAAAGACCTTGCGCATCCTCGAATTCGACGTGCAGCAAGGCGCCTACACCGGCAAGCATTTCCGCTACGCGCTCGAAACTGCCGGCAACCACGTCGGTGCCTTCAAATTGATCGACAGCGCCACGGGCCTGGTCATCGAACGCGACAACCGCGAGGGCGACCTGACCCAGGCGTGCCAAGGCCCACCACGGCCCGATTGCTATAACCGGCCGGCGCTCTTCAAGCGGATCTACAAGATCGACCTGAGCAAGCCCGACGCGAAGGGCTTCGTGCGCAAGATCGGCTACATCGACCTGCTCGACATCGCCGACCCCAAGGCAGTGGCGCGCATCGGCGCGCGCAACGGCAAGTTCAGCTTTCCGCTGTGGACCATCGAGGGCTTGGACGTCGTCGACGCAGACCATATCGTCGTGCTCAACGACAACAACCTGACGTGGTCGGCCGGCCGCGAGTTCGGCCAGCCTGAAGCCAATGAAATGATCTTGCTGCGTGTGCCGGAGTTGTTGCGCGCTCGCTGATGTGCGGTGAATTGCGCATGCGCGGCGCGCATCGAAGGTCGTGAAAAATTGCGCGTCGCCATGAAACGCGATTCGTGAGCATTCCTCGGCGCTGCACGAGTTCAGCATCGCAAGCGCTGCGCACCGCGCGATGTTCGGCTAGCGTCGGCCCCTCGGATTTGGCCCGCCGCAGCGAAAGACAAACCGGTACTTCCCGCAGCGACACCGCCTGCGGCAGCGACCGTGCCTGTCAGCGGAACGCTGTCGGCACCCGGCGGCGCACTGGCGTTCAACGCAACGGGTGGATTCATGCGCTTCTTCGCCAAGATCTTCGGCGCCGACGCGGTGGCCGCCCTGCCCGGAACTTCCGCTGTTGTCGGCGCGACGGTCAAGCTCATCGAAATCGACGGCAATGGCAATCAGGTCGGCGCCGACATCGCCAGCGCAATCACCGGTGCCGACGGATCGTTCACCCTGAACGCACCGGCCGGCTTCACGGCGGGGGCGCAGTACGTCATCCGCGCGGTCGGCACGAATGCGCTGGACCGGATGCTGACCGACCTCACTGCGCAGGACGTCGATCCGGCCAGCAGTGCCACGACGGCACTCGTCGTGACCCAGCTCCAGGCCGTCAGCGGCAATCCGCGGGACCTGCAACGCGCCCAGCTCGAACAGGTGCTCGACGGCATCGTTGCGCAATCCGCGGATATCGATGCGGCGGGCTTGACGACAACCGCCGCGCTCGTCGCCGCACTGAAGGCCGAGGCGCAAAGCGATGAAGAGGCGGCTTATGCGCTGAGCAACCTCGTCGCCGCGGGCTCGGTCACCGGGACCGTCACCGACGCCAGCGGTGCAGCGCTGGCCAATGTCAAGGTCGTCGCGCGCGATTTCAATCAATGGGTCAGGCGCGCCGAGACTCGTAGCAATGCGAACGGCCAGTTCACCTTGAATCTGAGCGCGGGCGACTACATCGTCGGGGCCCTGAACTTCACCGCGGCGAGCATGGCCGCGAGCGAATGGTGGACCTGCAACGACAGCGTGGGCGGTCCCGACTGCGGCGCGGCGAACATGTTCAGCGCCGGCAGGATCACCGTCGGCGCGGGCGCCGTGACCGCCAACTTCAAACTCGAGGCCGGCGCCCGCATCGAGGGCACGATCGTCGCCAGCGGCACGGCTTCGCCACTGCCCGGCGTGCACGTCTTGTTGCGCGATTTCCTCTCCGATCAGCCCGTCATCGGACGGCGTGCGCAGCTCGACGGAAGCTATCGCGTGAACCTGCGCCCCGGCACTTACACGGTGGGCACGCGCAACCGCACGCGCCTGCCCTATGCCGGAGGTCTGTACAACGGTGCGGCCTCGGGCGGCACGACGACGGCGGGCGGGGGCGCGAACGCGAGCGCGGGGACACCGATGGTGCTCGCGGCGGGCAGCACGACGACGGCGAACTTCGATCTCGACGAGGGCGGCGTCGTGCGCGGCAATGTCACCGACGGCACCAACCCGGTGGGCGGAATCTCGGTGCGCTTCTACGATTCGACCGATCAATTCGTCGAAGCCGAACGCAGCAGCAAGGCAGGCAAGTACCGGCTCTGGGTCAGGCCCGGTGCCTACACGGTGCGCACGCGCGGCCAGTTTGCGAATCCGACGGTCGTGGCCTTCAGCAGCAACAACAACCCGGGTGCCGTGAACTTCACGACACCGGTGGGCAGCGCGACGGCCGTGATTCTCGACTCGGCCGGCAATCCCATGCCCCAGGTCAAGGTCAGGCTGTTCGAGACGCTCAGCGGCAACCGCGACCTGCAATCCTTCGAGATCAGCAATGGTGACGGCAGCGTCACCGTCTATGCCCCGACCGGCAACTACCTGATCGAGTACAGAGTGGACAACGGCTCGACCACGACCGGCTCGGCGATCCACGACGGCAGCGCTGCGCCGACCGGCAAGCAGTTGGCCGGCGGCCTGGCGGTGGCCTTCAGCAACGGAGCGACGGCATCCTTGACCACGCCCGCAACGGTTGCACTGCCCACGGGCGGCGAGCTGAAAGGCACGGTCACGCTCGGCGCCACGCCGACCGGCAATATCGCAGTCCAGGTGCGTTTCGGCGGTACCAATGGCAACTTCCGCTTTATCACCACGCGCACGCAGCGCGACGGCAGCTACACGATCAGCGTTCCAGCGGCCAGCTACGACCGCGTTTGCGCCTTCGTTCCCGGAACCGCCGCCGCGTGCGGAGCCACCTTGAGCTCTGCGGGCTTGTGGGCCGGGGCGAACGGCGTCGTCGTGAACGCCAATGCTTCCAATACGCTGGACCTGGCAATCCCCTGAGCGCAAGTCCTCCGCGTCAGGTACGACGATGCAAGGCCCCGCTTCGGCGGGGCCCTTTTTTTGGCAGGGTCGGACCGCAGCACCCGCACCGGCTGCAGCATCTCTGTCTCCAGGAGTCCGGCAGGCTCCTAGAATGTTCGGTTCGCTCGACAAAAGGCCCTTCCCGTGACCACCGGTGTGATCCGCATCCGCGGTGCGCGTCAGCACAACCTGAAGAACCTCGACCTCGACATCCGCACCGGGGAGATGACGGTCGTGACCGGGCCCAGCGGCTCGGGAAAATCGAGCCTGGTGTTCGACACGCTGTACGCCGAAGGGCAGCGGCGCTACGTCGAGACCTTCAGCGCCTACGCGCGCCAGTTCCTCGATCGAATGGACCGGCCGGCGGTCGATCGCGTCGACGGCGTGCCGCCGGCGATCGCGATCGACCAGACCAATCCCGTGCGCAGCTCGCGCAGCACGGTGGGCACGATGACCGAGCTGAACGATCACTTGAAACTGCTGTTCGCGCGCGCCGGCGAGCTGTTCGACAGGCAGACCGCGCAGCGCGTACGGCACGACTCGCCGGAGACGATTTATGCCGAGTTGATGGCGCGCACCGCCGCCCTTGCCGCCGGGCCGCCCCGAGGCGAGGCTGCGCCCCCTTCGGGGACCGACGCGCAGCCTCTGGAGGCCAGCAGGAATGCCGACCCGCGGCTCGTCGTGACCTTCCCCGTCGAACTGCCCGCCGATACGAGCGCCCAGGACATCGAACAATGGCTTGCCGCGAGCGGTTTCACGCGTGTCCAGGCCGAACGCGAAGTGGCCTCGAAGACGGGGCCGCGCAAAGTGCTCGACGTGGTTGCCGACCGCTTTCGCATCCAGGGCACGGAGAAGATTCGCGCCATCGAGGCGATCGAGACGGCGCTGAAGCGCGGCAGCGGGCGCGTCAATGTCTACGCGCTCAAGGAAGAAGGCGAACCCGAGCTCTGGCGGTTTTCCACCGGACTGCATTGTCCCGACAGCGACCTGCGCTACGCCGAGCCGCAGCCGGGGCTGTTCAGCTTCAACTCGGCGGTCGGCGCGTGCGAGACCTGTCGTGGTTTCGGCCGAGTGATCGGCGTGGACTACGGCCTGGTGATTCCCGACACACGCAAGACGCTTCGTGCCGGCGCAATCAAGCCCTTGCAAACACCGGCGTGGAAAGAGTGCCAGGACGACCTCATCAAGTACGGCGGCGAGGCCGGCATTCCGCGCGACACGGCGTGGGCGATGCTGACGCAAGCGCAGCGCGACTGGGTGATCGGTGGCTCGCCGCAGTGGGCCGGCAAGTGGAACAAGCAGTGGTACGGCATCAAACGCTTTTTCGAGTACCTGGAGAGCAAGGCCTACAAGATGCACATCCGCGTCTTGCTGTCCAAGTACCGCAGCTATACACCGTGCGGCGTGTGCGGTGGCGCGCGGCTGAAGACGGACGCCCTGCTGTGGCGCCTGGGGTGTTCGCCCCAGGGCCTCGGCGTGCCCGCGCACGCCGTGACGGCGAACACTTCTCACGCGTCCTCGCGCCAGGCCGGGGACGGGCTCTACACCGACGTCCTGCCGCTGAACCAACGCTTCATGCCGCAGGGCGTGCCCTGGTCGCGCGCCCAACTCGAAGCCCTGCCCGGCCTGACCCTGCACGATTTGATGCTGATGCCTATCCATCGCATCCGCAACTTCTTTGCGAAGCTCAGCCTGCCGAGCACGATGCTCGACGAGGCGCTCAAACTCCTGCTCGACGAAGTGCGGACGCGCTTGAAATATTTATGCGACGTCGGCCTGGGCTATCTCACCCTGGATCGGCAAAGCCGCACGCTCAGCGGCGGCGAGGTGCAGCGCATCAACCTCACCACGGCCCTGGGCACCTCGCTCGTCAATACCATGTTCGTGCTCGACGAGCCCAGCATCGGCCTGCACCCGCGCGACATGCGCCGCATCGTCGAAGCGATGCTGCGCCTGCGCGACGCCGGCAACACCCTCGTCGTGGTCGAACACGACCCGGCGGTGATGATGGCAGCCGACCGGCTCATCGACATGGGCCCGGGCCCCGGCGAGCGCGGTGGGCGAATCGTCTTCGACGGCGCGCCCGCAGCCGTCCGCGACGCCGACACCTTGACCGGTGCCTACCTCGGCGGACGCAAGACGGTGACGATGGGCATCAAGCGCCTGGTGAGCGCGGCGACGCCGAAATTGATTCTGCAAGGCGCGCGCGAACACAACCTGAAAGGCATCGACGTCGAGTTTCCGCTGCAGCACCTGGTGTGCGTGACGGGCGTGTCGGGTTCGGGCAAGAGCACCTTGCTGCAAGACGTGCTCTACCCGGCGCTCGCGCGGCGCTTCGGCAAGGCCACCGAAGCGCCCGGCGCATTCGACGCCCTGCTCGGCGCCGATTGGCTGAGCGACGCGGTGTTCGTCGACCAGTCGCCGATCGGCAAGACGGCGCGCAGCAATCCGGCGAGCTATGTTGGCGCGTTCGACGAGATTCGCAAGCTGTTTGCCGCATCTGCGCTCGCCCTGCAGCGCGGTTATGGCCCCGGCATGTTCAGCTTCAACGCCGGCAACGGCCGCTGCGCGAGCTGCGGCGGCTCGGGTTTCGAACATGTCGAGATGCAGTTCCTCAGCGACGTCTACCTGCGCTGTCCGGACTGCGACGGGCGGCGCTTCCGCAGCGAAATCCTCGACGTGAAGATCGACCGGCGCATGGGCGGACGCGCCGACGACGATCAGTTTCGCGACCTCTCGGTGGCCGATGTGCTCGAGCTGACCGTGAGCGAAGCGGTGCAATTGTTTCGCCAGGACCGCGAAGTGCAGCGCGTGCTGCAACCGATCGTCGACGTGGGCCTGGAGTACGTCAAGCTCGGCCAGCCGGTGCCCACCCTGTCGGGCGGCGAGGCGCAGCGCCTGAAGCTTGCCGGCTTCCTCGCCGAAGCCGCGCAGAACGCTTCCGCGAGCCGCCAGCCGGTGGCCAGGCGCGGGCGCCTGTTCATGTTCGACGAGCCCACCACGGGCCTGCACTTCGACGACATCGCGAAGTTGATGCGGGCCTTTCGCAAATTGCTCGACGCCGGGCATTCCATCATCGTGATCGAGCACAACCTCGACGTGGTGCGCGCGGCCGACTGGCTGATCGACCTCGGTCCCGAGGGCGGCGAAGCCGGCGGTTCGGTGGTGTGCACCGGAACGCCTGAGGAAGTGAAGCGCCATCCGACTTCCCTGACCGGCAAGGCGCTCGCCGATTACGAACGCGCCCTGGGGTTCGACGGTCACGAAGTGCACGAGCGACCGATTCTCCCAGGCCAGCTGTCATCGCTGCGCGCGCCGGGATCCAGTGTGCTCGGCACGGGGTGGATCCCGGCATTCGCCGAGACGACGGCCGACAAACAGGCCGAGGTCAGCCGCATCCAAGGCAGTGCCGACAATTCGATCCGAATCGTCAACGCACGCGAGCACAACCTGCGCTCGCTGAGTGTCGATATCCCGCGCGGCAAGTTCAGCGTCATCACGGGCGTGTCTGGCTCGGGCAAGAGCACGCTGGCTTTCGACATCCTGTTCAACGAAGGCCAGCGGCGTTACCTGGAGTCTTTGAATGCTTACGCGCGCAGCATCGTCCAGCCGGCGGGCCGGCCCGAGGTCGACGCCGTGTACGGCATTCCGCCCACCGTGGCGATCGAGCAGCGCCTGTCGCGCGGCGGGCGCAAGAGCACAGTGGCGACGACCACCGAGGTCTGGCATTTCCTGCGCCTGCTCTACGTCAAGCTCGGCCTCCAGCATTGCACCAAGGACGGCGCTCCGGTCAAGCCGCAAAGCGCCGAAAGCATCGCCGCCCAGCTGCTGCGCGACCACCGGGGCGAGCATGTCGGCCTGCTCGCGCCGCTGGTCGTGAACCGCAAGGGCCTGTACACCGACCTCGCTCGCTGGGCTAAGACAAGGGGCTACACGCATCTGCGCGTCGACGGCGAGTTCGTCGCCGTCAGCCCGTGGCCGCGCCTGGACCGATTCAAGGAACACACCCTCGAGCTGCCCGTGGGCGATCTGGTGGTCAGCGCTGCGCGCGAGGCCGAGTTGCGAGCCTTGCTGGCACGCGCGCTCGAGCTCGGCAAGGGCGTGATGCATTTGCTCGCGCCCTTGGACGGTTTGGCCCACGCCATGGACGAAAAGAGTTCAGCCCTGCATATCGGCAAGGTCAAAGTGTTCTCCACGAAACGCGCCTGCCCGAGCTGCGGAACCAGCTACCCCGAGCTGGATCCGCGCATGTTCAGCTACAACAGCAAACACGGCTGGTGCGGCACCTGCGTGGGCACCGGCCTGGCGCTGACGCGCGAGCAGCGCAAGGCCTACGACGATTCGAAGCGCGACGACGACAAGGGGCGCGAACAAAGCTTTCCGTCGGAAGAGACCGAGGTCGAAGGCGTGCTCGATCGAGCCTGCCCCGATTGCGCCGGCACGCGGCTCAACCCGGTGTCGCGCCGGGTGAGTTTTGAAGGTCACTCGATCGCAGCGGTGGCGCAGTGGAGCGTGGCCGATACGCGCGCCTGGGCGGCCTCGCTGAAGCTCTTCGGGCGCGATGCCGATATCGCGCGCGACGTGGTCAGCGAAATCATCAGTCGCCTCGAATTCCTCGAAGAGGTCGGCCTGGGCTACCTGACCCTGGACCGCGCCGCGCCCACCCTCAGCGGCGGCGAAGCCCAGCGCATTCGGCTCGCCGCGCAACTCGGCAGCAACTTGCAAGGCGTGTGCTATGTGCTGGACGAGCCGACCATCGGCCTGCACCCGCGCGACAACCAGATTCTGCTCAAGGCCCTGCACACGCTGAGCGTCAAGGGCAACACCCTGGTCGTCGTCGAGCACGACGAAGACACGATACGCCGCGCCGACCACATCATCGACATCGGCCCGGGTGCGGGCAAGCGCGGCGGTTCCCTGGTGGCGCAGGGCAGCGTCGCCGCGGTGTCGGCGCAAGCCGATTCGGCGACGGGCCGGTTTCTCGCCCGCCCCCTGCTCCATCCATTGCAGGCGCGGCGCGAGGTGGCGCCCATCCACGCCGCGACGCTGCGGCGCGAAAGCGCGTCCAACCCGCTGCTGACGGTCCACGCAGCGGCATTGCACAACCTGCAAAGCATCAGTGTCGACATTCCCCTGCGGCGCCTCGTCGCGATCACCGGAGTCAGCGGCTCGGGCAAGTCGACGCTGGCGCGCGACGTGCTGCTGGCCAACCTGCAGTTCATCAACTCGCGCGGCGGGCAGCCGAATTGGGCCGGATGCAGCCACATCGACGGCTGGGGATTCATCGACCGCGTGCTCGAAGTCGACCAGACACCGATCGGCAAGACGCCGCGCTCCTGCCCCGCCACCTATATCGGCTTCTGGGACACGATCCGCAAGCTCTTCGCCGAAACCCTGGAAGCGCGTGCGCGCGGTTATGCGCCCGCGCGCTTTTCCTTCAATAGCGGGGGAGCGGGCGACGCCGGCCACAGGGCCGGCGCGGGCCGCTGCGCCGCTTGCGAAGGCCAGGGTGTTCGCACCATCGCGATGAGTTTCCTGCCCGACGTCAAAGTACCCTGCGACGTGTGCCACGGCGAGCGCTTCAACGCCGAGACCTTGGCCGTGAGCTGGCGGGGAAAAAGCATCGGCGACGTGTTGAAGATGGAAATCGACGAAGCCGTCGAGTTCTTCGCTTCGATGAAGAACATCGCCCACCCGCTGCAATTGCTCAAAGACGTCGGCCTGGGCTACCTGACGCTCGGCCAGCCGTCGCCGACCCTGTCCGGCGGCGAGGCGCAGCGCATCAAGCTTGTCACCGAACTCACCAAGGTTCGCGACGAGTTCCCCTTGCCCCCCAGCGCCTTTGGCGCCAGCCCCCCCGAGGGGGGCGCGGCCTTGCTTGGGAGCGGCCCGGCGCTGCGGCCGGCCAAACGGGGCAACAAGGCGCCGCACACGCTCTACGTCCTGGACGAGCCCACCGTCGGCCTGCACATGGCCGATGTGGAAAAACTGATCCGCGTGCTGCACCGGCTGGTCGACGCCGGCCACAGCGTGGTCGTCATCGAACACGACCTGGACGTGATCGCCGAAGCCGACTGGGTCATCGACCTCGGGCCCGAGGGGGGTGTCCGGGGCGGGGCCGTGGTGGCCTCGGGTGCGCCCGAGGCCCTGGTGCGATGCGCGGCCAGCCACACCGGGGCGGCCTTGAGGGCGGTGTTGGCGCGCACGTGAGATCGGCGGCAGACACTCTCAAGCAAATGTGGCTTTGCCACTTCGCTTGAACCCCCGCGGGGGGCGGGCTGGGCGCAGCCCGGCCCTGGGGGCGCTCAGTTCACTTCGAGACGTTCGAGAAAGGCTGCCACAGTGACGATCGGCCGCTTGAAGTTTGGCGCCATCGCCAGTAGGCCGCGGTCGCCGCTGACCAGGAAGTCGGCGCGGCCCACCGTGGCGAGCTCGAGAAAAGGCTGGTCGAACGGGTCGCGGCATTGGGCAATTCGCGGCAGGCGGGCAGGTATCGAGACCGCTCGGCAAAACGGCAGGTAGTCCGACAGCAACTCTTCACGCTCGCTTGGCGTCAGCTTGAACTTCGGAAACTGAAGGACGCGCAACAACTCCGCTGCGGTGACGGCTGAAACCAGGGGCGTGCACAAGCCGGCTTGCCAAGCTCTTCGCAGCGGGCCGGGCCGGCCATGGCTGAATACGAGGGCCGATAGCACCAGGTTGGTGTCGAGCACCAAGCGAGGCGGCGTAGCCACGGATCGGCTCGGTGGTGCTGTCAGGTCGCCTTGTGCACGCGCGTGCGGCGAGCAACGGCAGTGGCCACCCCTGCGGCTGCGCGTTTGCGCGCGGGTTTGCGTGCCCAATCGACCGCGGCGTCGATGTCGGAGGGAGCCAGGTTCAGTTCAGCCAGCTTCGTTCTCACCGCGTCGGCCCGCTGAATTCGCACCGGCGTCAGCACGATCTGCCCGTCGCGGGCCTGCACGTCGAAATATTCCACCGGTCCCAGCGCGGCGGTCACGCTCTTGGGCAGGGTAAGCTGGTTCTTGGACGTCATCTTCGCGAGCATGTTCGACCCCTAGCGAAAGTAAGGAAGCATTACTTTAGCAGGTGGTCTCTTCAAAGACGTCGGCCTGGGCTACTTGACGCTTGGCCAGCCCTCGCCGACGCTGTCCGGCGGGGAAGCGCAGCGCATCAAGCTCGTCATCGAACACGACCTGGACGTGATCGCCGAAGCTGACTGGGTCATTGACCTCGGGCCCGAGGTCGGCGTGAAGGGTGGCGCGGTGGTGATCGCGGGTGCGCCCGAAGCGTTGGTGCAATGCGCGGCCAGGCACACCGGGGCGGCGCTGAGGGCGGTGTTGGCGCTGGGGTGACACTCCGCGCGCGCCGCACGAAGAGGAATGGTATGCATGGCAATCCGCGAGGTGGGGTCTTTGGCTTGACCGCGCTGGCGCTCTGCGGTGGCACGGCCGCGGCAGAAATCGTCCTCGAACACTCGGTGCTGCGCAAACTGATCGCACGGACGGTCTTCACCAACAACGGCCGCTACGACCTGGTGAAGAGCCCATGCTCGGCCTACCTCGACCGGCCCAGCGTCACGATCGAGGGTGAGCGGATTCGGATCCGCTCGCACCTGTCGTCGTGAGTCGGCGTGGTCGACGGGCAGTCCTGCGTGGGTGTGGCGATCGCGTTCGATGTGCGGCAGGCGGTGCGCGGCATGCTGCAAAGCAACAGCGGCCAGTTCCAGGCCGAGGTAGAAACCTTTGCCATCGATTCCGTGACCGCGGCGGATGACAAGCTGTCGATCGGGTTCGACTTCAGGCTGGTGGCGAAGTGATGCGTGGTGTCGCGCAGGGACGCGGCGTTGTGAGGCGCACCCCATGACGCCACCGGCTGCACGGGGTGTTACCATGGTGCCACCCGATCCATCGAGCCGATTCCCCATGGCAACGACCTCACTCAAACTCCCGGACGAATTGAAAGAGCAAGCGGCGCTTGCCGCAATTCGCCTCGGAATTTCCCCCCACGCCTTTATGGTCGAAGCGATCCGGAAGGCCGCAGCGGCGGCTGAAGAGCGCGCCCGCTTCGTCACCCGTGCTCAGGCTGCTCGCAAGGCAACGCTCAAGAGCGGCAAGGGATTCGATGGCACCGAGGTCCACGCCTACATTCGGGCGCGCGCAGCAAGTAAGGCGGCCGTCCGGCCGAAGGCGAAGCCTTGGCGCGTCTGATCTATTCAGCACGGGCGCTCGCCGATCTGGAGCGTCTCACTGACTTTCTGATCGAGAGCGACCCGAAGGCAGCGCTGAAGACCGTTGGGCTGATCGAGGAGGCCGTCGAACTCCTCGAGCGTCACCCCATGATCGGCCGACCGGTCGAGCCTCCGCTGCGGGAGTTGGTGATCTCGCGAGGCAAGTCGGGCTATCTGGCCCTTTACAGTTTCGAGCCGATCGACGACGCCGTGCTGATTCTTGCGATTCGGCATCAACGCGAACTTGGCTATGACGAAGATGCGATGTCGTGATAGAGAACTGTCGGAGCGCCCAACCTAATGAAAATCAAAGCCGCCATCCTCGAAAAAATGGGCGCTGCGCCGCCCTATGCCGCCAGCCAGCCCCTGGTGATCCGCAGCGTCGAACTCGCCCCGCCCGGCGCCGGCGAAGTGACGATCAAGGTCGCTGCGGCGGGGCTGTGCCATTCCGATCTGTCGGTGATCAATGGCGACAGGCCGCGGCCGCTGCCGATGGCGCTGGGCCACGAGGCCAGCGGCGTCGTGCACGAAGTCGGCAGCGGCGTGAACGATTTGAAACGCGGCGACCACGTCGTCATCGTGTTCGTGCCGAGTTGCGGCCATTGCGCACCTTGCGCCGAAGGCCGGCCCGCGCTGTGTGAACCGGGTGCGGCGGCGAATCGCGCGGGCACCCTGCTGTCGGGTGCGCGGCGCTTGAACTTCGAAGGCCAACCCCTGCACCACCACATGGGCTGCTCCGTATTCGCCGAGTACGCGACGGTTTCGCGCCGCTCGCTCGTGAAGATCGACGCCGGCATCGCCCTCGATGAAGCCGCGCTGTTCGGCTGTGCGGTATTGACGGGCGTGGGCGCCGTCGTCAATACGGCCCAGGTTCGTGTGGGCGCGTCGGTGGCGGTGATCGGGCTCGGCGGAGTCGGCCTGGCGGCCTTGATCGCAGCGCAAGCGGCGGGCGCCCGGCAGATCGTCGCCATCGACTTGTCGCAGGCCAAACTGGAGCTGGCCCAATCGCTCGGCGCCACGCACACCGTCGACGCGGCGAGCGCCGACGCAAAAGATCAAGTGCAGGCGCTGAGCGATGGCGGCGTCGAATTCGCGTTCGAATTCGCCGGCGCGATCCGCGCGCTCGAACTCGCTTATGCGATCACGCGGCGCGGCGGCATGACGGTGACGGCCGGCCTGGCTCCGTCCACGGCCAGCTTCGGCCTCAATGCCGTGAGCCTGGTCGCCGAAGAGCGCACCCTCAAGGGCAGCTATATCGGCAGCTGCGTGCCCTCACGCGACATTCCCCGTTTCATCGCGCTCTACGCCCAGGGCCGCTTGCCGGTCGATAAATTGTTGACCGGCAGGCTGGGCCTCGACGACATCAACCACGGCTTCGACTTGCTGCACGAGGGCCGGGCAGTGCGCCAGGTGGTGGTGTTTCCCTGAACGGCACGCCGCGTTCAGCGCCGCGGCACCGTCATGCCGATTCGAAAAACGCATTCAGTCGGCTCGCGTGCGCAGCGTTCACTGCGCCCAGGGGGATTCGGCCCTGCACGATGGCGCCGACCTGTTGCACCGTCTCGAGCGACTGGTGCTCGATGGCCTGCGGCGTGAGGCCGCCGATGTGCGGCGTGGCAATCACGCGCGGGTGCCGCGCGAGTTGCGGGCTGGGCATCTGGTCGGGCGCGCGGCCCACGTCGAGCGCGCAGCCGGCAATGCGGCCGGCCTCCAGCACCTGCAGCAGGGCGGCTTCGTCGACCAGGTTGCCGCGCGAGGCATTGATGAAATACGCCGATCGCCGCATCACCGCAAAGGCCGCGGCGTCCATCAGGTTCTCGGTCTGCGGCGTCGCGGTCGCGAGGCACACCACGTAGTCGGCCTCACCCAGCAGGTCCTCCAGCGCCAGCTTGCGCAGTGCCGGGTGCGCCACCTCGGTGCCCGGGTCGGCGACGATGACACGCATGCCCAATGCCAGGGCCAGCTCGGCCAGGGTGCGGCCGATCTGGCCGTAGCCGATGATTCCCAGCGTCGAGCCGCGCAGCTCGCGGCCCATCCTCGGCGTGGGCAGGGCGCCGGCGTGGTACATCGCCGCAGCAGCGCTGATGCCGCGGCTCAGGTCGATCATCACGCCCAGTATCCATTCCGATACCGCGGCCGTGAAGCCGGCGCTCGCCTGCGTGACGAGCACGCCGTGCGAACTCGCCGCGGCGACGTCGATGTTGCGGATGTCGACGGCGCAGCGGCAGAACGCCAGCAGCTTGGGCAGGCGTGCCAGCAGTTCGGCATCGCAACCGGTGCGCCGGTCGCTGACGATGATGGCGCAGTCGCGCGCCGCGGCTGCGAGC
>JBAQUQ010000369.1:0-18711 GCA_049297615.1 Burkholderiaceae bacterium | reverse complement strand
CGCATGCGCTGCGGGTTGCGGCGGCACAGGCGAAACACGGCCATGCCCAGCAGCACGTTCTTCCAGCGTGTGAGCTTCAGCGCCGCGCGCAACGGCAGGCGGGCGCGCAGCCACTTCTCCACCGGGTCGACCGAGGGACGCGCGACCATCCAGGTCGGCGAACGCTGCAGCATCGTCACGTGCGCCGCGTTGCGGGCCAGCGCCGGAACGAGCGTCACCGCGGTGGCGCCGCTGCCGATCACCAGCACGCGCCGACCCGCGACGTCGAGGTCTTCGGGCCAATGCTGCGGATGCACGATGCGCCCGCCGAAGCTCTCCTGGCCCGGGAATTGCGGCTGGTGGCCGCTCGCATAGTCGTAGTAGCCGCAGCACATGTACAGAAAAGCGCAGCGCAGCGTGATCGTGCCGCCGCCCTGCTCGCGGTGCAACTCGACCGTCCACTGCGCCTGCGCGCTCGACCAGTCGGCGCGCACCACCCTGTGACCGAAACGGATGCGGCGCTCCAGGTCATGCTCACGCGCCGTGTCGCGAAGGTAGTTCAGGATCGTCGGCCCGCAGGCGATGGCCTTCGGCTCGGTCCAGGGGCGAAACGCGTAACCCAGCGTGTGCATGTCGGAATCGGATCGCACGCCGGGGTAGCGGAACAGGTCCCAGGTGCCCCCCAGCGCCTGGCGCGCTTCGACGATCGCAAAGCGGTGCTTCGGGCAGCGCCGCTGCAGGTGCACCGCAGCGCCGATGCCCGACAGCCCGGCGCCCACGATCAACACGTCGACGAATTCGTCCGCCACGCCTTGCGCTCCCGGGCCGAAGGAAATGCAGTGTCGTCGATTCACCCGGCGCCGTGCCTGACGCCGCCGCGGCGACAATCACCCGCCCCGGGATGATTCGTGCGCGCGATCCGCGCCGCGCATCGCACCCCGCTCCAGGAAACCCGCAAGATGATTCAGCTGTACGCATTCGACACCCCGAACGGCCGCAAGATCAGCGTCGCGCTTGAAGAGATGGGCCTGCCCTACGAGGTGCACGTGGTCGACATCACGAAGGGCGAACAGCACGAGCCGGCGTTCGTCGAGATCAGCCCGAACCACAAGATCCCCGCGATCGTCGACCCGCAGGGCCCGGACGGCGCGCCGATCAGCGTGTTCGAGTCGGGCGCGATCCTGATTTATCTCGGCCAGAAATGCGGCAAGTTCTGGCCCACCGACGGCACGGCGCAGGTGGCGGTGCTGGAGTGGCTGATGTTCCAGATGGGTGGCTTCGGCCCGATGCCCGGCCAGGTGCACCACTTCATCGCGCTGGACAGCGAGACCGACCGCCGCTACGGCCTGCAGCGTTTCATGGCCGAGACGAGGCGTCTGTACGGCGTGATGAATGAGCGTCTGGCAACACGCGAATATTTCGCCGGCGAGTTGTCGATCGCCGACTTCGCGATCCTCGGCTGGGCCTGGCGCCACCCGCGCCACCAGGTCGATCTGGCCGACTTCCCGAACGTGAAGCGCTGGTACGAATCGTTGATGGCGCGGCCGGCCGTGGCACGAGGCTTTGCGGTGCCGTTGCGACGCATGACTTAGCCCGCCTTTCTCAACTGGCCCCCAGCAGGGCCGCTGAGTTGTTGATTCTGTTTGCGCGAGACCCGTAGGTCTTCACGACATGGCGAGTGCCGGGGTGCTCTGGCGCGCCGGCGCTCAGGCGGGTTCCAGAACGTGGATCGCGCGGTTCGCGGTCAGGTCCTTCACCTTGCTCGCGTAGGCTTTCATGTGCGGTGCCGCCGCGTGCGCCTGCAGGGCTTCGATCGACGCCCATTTTTCGACGACGACGAAGGTGTCGGCACCGAATTGCGCGAAGCCGGGCACGGCATTGCGCAGGTCGACCACCGCTTCGTAGACCATGCAGCCGGCTTCGGCGTGCACCGCCGCGACGTTCGCCTGAAAGGTCTCGAGGATGCGCTCGCGCATTCCGGGCTTGGCCGTAATGATGGCAAGGACGTGGATCATCGGCAGCTCTCCATGGGTCGGTGAGCTACTGTAGCGGACGCGCTCGCAGGCATGCAGCCGGCGACGCCGCGGCCGGCGACGCCATGCCGGCGATGAACGCCTATTCCACCCTCTTGCGAATCGACGTCGGTCGAAAATCAGTCGTCAGGTGGTAGACCATGTCGGCGACCATCTCGTGGCGCGGGTTCGATTGCGCCACCCGCCCGCTGACGCCGAGGTCGGCCGAGACGCGCACGCTGCCGAGCTGTCGTTTCGCCCAGGCCGAGCTGCTCCAGACGCTGGCGCCGGTGTTCGTTTCCATCAGGCGGCTGGCGATGTCGCCCTTGATCTCGGCCTTGGCCGAACCCTGCAGCTTCACCGGGTCGACGAGCTTGATGTCCACTTTCGGTTCCGAGTAGGTAATTTCGCCGAGAACCAGTGCGGCCACGCCGTACTTGCGGCCGATCTTCCTGACGGCCTCGGCGTCGAGGTCACTGGCTCCGACGGCCGCGAGCACATGCTCGCGCGTCCCCAGCTCGATGAACCGCGTTCCGGGTTGCGCTCCCTGCACGCTCTCCTGGAAGCGACGCGTCGCGTGCTGGTTGATCGCAGCGTCGGCGTTGGATTCGAACTCGACGATGCCGGTGGTCTGAAATGCGCTCATGTCCATCTGCGGCGCAACGCGCACGAGCACGGTCTTGCTCGCGCAGCCGGACAAGAGCGCCAGCGCCAGCACGACGGCGGAGGAACGGATCAAAACGCAGTGAGGCTTCAGCATGGTGTTCTCCCGAGGGCGGGCAAAGTTTCACACGCAGTGAATAGCGCCATCGGGAGCGCGTTGTGCCCTAATTCGCGAAACGTCGATCGTTCAGCGCTGGGTGAGACGCACCCGAACCTGATGCGCTGGCGCAATGGCCGTCGATGGCGTTGTAGCGCGCCGCCACAGCGTCGGGTAGCCGGTCGGGGTTGCGCGCACTCGCGAGGGACCGAAGTCGCGCCGCGGGTCGAGGTCGCGCAGGCGCGGTGATCGCCTCACCGCAGACATCCCTCGGGCACGAGCCCGTCCCGGTGCTCGAGTACATGCTGCCGCAGCCGCTTGCGGACCGCCGCCTGCTCGACCGCCACCAGCAGATGGCCTCCTCGATCGAAGGCTTCGAGGCGCGCGCCCGGAATCACGCGCGCGGCGAACTCGGCGTTGTGGAAGAGCTGCAGCGCGTCGTCGCGGGCGTGGACGATCAACGTCGGCGCGCGTATCGCGGCGATGCGCTCGCCGGGCATCTTCGCCCGGTTGTCGAACACCGTCCCGGCGGCGCGCGGCGCCACCGGGTTCATCCCTTCGATCAGCCCCTCGGCCAGCGCCCGCTGCTGCGGCGTCAGGCCGGCGACGAAGGCGTCGTCGGCGCCCACGAGCCCGAGGAACCGGTCCCACCTGTTAACCTAGTTGGGGAGCGCGGCTGCACTCTGCATCACGCGCGCGGCCGACAACGAATAAAGGAGGCGCAACATGGCTGAGCACGGCGGATCGCATTGCTGTGGGCCGGGTTATGCATCACCGGCCGAGGCTGTGAAGGCGCCTCGCGAGAAGATCCTCTACACGGTCGCCCTCTATATCGGCACCGGTATCCAGAAACCGGACTACCTGGCCACCATCGACGCGGACCCGCAGAGCCCCAGCTACAGCCAGGTGATCAGCCGGCTGGAGATGCCGGGCATTGGCGATGAGCTGCACCACATGGGCTGGAACGCCTGCTCGTCGTGCCATCACGATCCGACCAAGCAACGGCGCTACCTGATCGTGCCGGGCGTGCGCTCGTCGAATCTGCACATCGTCGACTGCGGTGTCGACCAGAAAGCTCCGCGCCTGCACAAGGTGATCGAGGGTGCCCAGATCAAGTCCAGGACCAATCTGTCGGCCCCGCATACCGTGCATTGCCTCGGCTCCGACATCATCATCTCGATGCTCGGCGACGCACGTGGAAACGCGCCCGGCGGCTTCTTGCACTTGAACGAGAACTTCGACATCGTCGGGCGTTGGGAAAACGACCTGGGCGGCATGAAGTTCAACTATGACTTCTGGTACCAGCCGCGCCACAACGTGATGGTTTCGTCTGAATGGGCGGCGCCGAACACATTCATGCCGGGCTTCGACCTCGAGGAGGTCGGCCAGCTCAAGTACGGCCGCGAGATCCACTTCTGGGATTTCAAGAACAAGCGCGTCGAGAACACCATGTACCTGGGCGAAGACGGACTGGTGCCGCTCGAAGTCCGTTTCCATCACGACCCGGATTCGAGCCACGGTTTTGTCGGCGCTGCCCTCTCGTCCAACATCATTCATTGGTACAAGCGGGACGGCCAGTGGATCTGGGAAAAGATCATCGATGTCGAGAACGTGCGCCACCCGGAATGGCCGATCCCGCTGCCGGGCCTCATCAGCGTGATCCTGATCTCGATGGACGATCGGTTCCTCTATTTTTGCAACTGGCTGCACGGCGACATCCGCCAGTACGACATCTCGGATCCCTCGAACCCGAGATTCACCGGCCAAGTCTGGATGGGCGGGCTGCTGAACAAGGCTCCCGTCGTCAACGGTCGGCGCATCACCGGTGGGCCGCAGATGATTCAGCTCTCGCTCGACGGCAAGCGGCTGTACGTTACTACCTCGCTGTTCTCCACGTGGGACAACCAGTTTTATCCGGATATCCGGCAGAACGGCGGCTGCATGCTGATGGTTGATTGCGACCCTGAGAGGGGGGGCATGTCGATCAACCCGGATTTCTTCGTCGATTTCGGCAAGGAGCCGAACGGCCCTGCCCGCTGCCACGAGACGCGCTATCCGGGGGGCGACTGCACCTCGGATATCTGGCTCTGAAGATGGCGCAGGTCACGATCACGCTCGCCAACCGGGGCGGCGCATCGTTCCGAGTCGATCGGCGCGAGCCGCTGCTCGACGCGCTGGAGGCGCAGGGCATGTCGTTGCCCTACGGCTGCCGCTACGGCGGCTGCATCTCCTGTGCCGCGAAATTGCTGTCGGGTGAGATCGACCAGCGCGCAGGCGTCGCGCTGAACGGGCGGCAGCTCGCCAACGGCTACGTCCTGCTGTGCGTTGCGCGGCCTCTGACCGACTGCACGTTCGACGTCGGTGTCGAGAGCCATGACAATCTGTACCGCAATCCCTTCGCCAGCCCGCTGGCGCCGCACGAGTTGAAAGGCCACAGCTCGACACCGCTGGAGGATGCGCCATGACCGCCGTCACCCATATGGACCATTCGCAGGACTACCCGGCGGACTATCTCGCCACCATCCTGAAGGAAGTGAAGACCATCGCCATGGTCGGCGCCAGTTCGGACCCCACCAAGTTCAGCTACGGTGTGCTGAGGGTTCTGCACGAAACCGGCTATGACATGGTTCCGGTCAATCCCACCGAGGCCGGGGGTGAGATCCGCGGGCTGCGGGTCTACGAGTCGCTGGCGGCGATCGATCGTCCGGTGGATATGGTGCAAGTGTTCCGCAAATCCGCTGCGCTGCCCGGCATCGCCCGCGAGGCGATCGATATCGGAGCGAAGGTGCTGTGGGCGCAGCTGGGTGTGCGCAACGACGAGGCGGCCCGGCTTGCAGAGGCTGCGGGGCTGAAGGTCGTGATGAACCGCTGCCCGAAGATCGAGCTGTTCCGCCCGTTCTGGAAGCCCCGGCTGAACCAAGCGATTTAGCCCTTGCCGACTGGTATGGTCAACCGATCGTCGTCGTCGCACGCTAAACTCAACGCCCCTTGAACCACCTTCCCAGGAGGAATCCATGGCGACAACACAGAACGACAAGCCCGTCAACAATGGCGTCAACGTCGAGGCGTTGTTCGGCGCGCAGGCCGCGCTGAAGGAGGCGCCGGAAGCGGCGAAGTTCAAGTGGCGCTCGACGGTCGAGTGGATCAACGGCACGCACAGCCGCTCCACCATCGAGAGCTTTTACGGGCTGGGCGCCGAGCAGAAGCACAAGAAGAAATTCACCTTCGACGCCGATCATCCGGAGGTGTTCGCAGCCGAAGACCGCTCGGCCACGCCGGTGGAGATCGTGCTGGCCGGTCTCGCAAGCTGCCTGACCGCTGGCGTCGCGGCCGTCGCGCAAGCGCGAAAGGTTCAGCTGCGCTCCGTGTCGGCGACGCTCGAGGCCGGCATGGACATCCGCGGCATCCTCGGCATGGATGAGGACGTGCGCAACGGCTTCGACGGCATCAAGGTGACCTACAAGATCGATGCCGACGCTTCGCCCGCCGACATCAAGGCGATCGTCGCGCAGTCGCAGAAGCGCTCCGCGGTCTACGACATCATCACCAACCCGACCAACGTCACGGTCGAGGTGGCGTAAGCAGCGCTTCGGCGCCCGAGGCGCCGCGCCGGTGCGTACGACGGCCGTCGTCATCGGCGCGGGCCAGGCCGGGCTGGCCATGAGCTGGTGGCTCGCCGCGCGTTCCATCGATCATGTGGTCCTCGAGCGCGGCGAAGTCGCCAACACCTGGCGCACCGAGCGCTGGGATTCGCTCACCTTGCTCACGCCGAACTGGCAAAGCCGGTTGCCCGGCCACGGGTACGAGGGCGATGATCCGGACGGCTACCGGACGATGCACGAGACCATCGCGTTCATCGAGCGCTACGCAACGCGAGTGTCGGCTCCCGTGCGGACGCACTGCCCAGTCGCTTCCGTTCGGAGCACCAGCGATGGCTATCAGGTCGTCACCGAGCAGGGCACCTGGCATTGCAATGCGGTCGTGCTTGCCACCGGCGGGTTCAACATCGCGCAGGTACCGAAGCTCTCGGCAGAGGTTCCGTCCGGCATTGCCCAACTGACCACCGCCCAGTACCGCAACCCCGAGAGCCTCGAGGCAGGCGGCGTCATGGTCGTCGGCGCGGCCGCCTCCGGTGCGCAGATTGCGGACGAGATTCATCGCTCCGGACGTCCCGTGACGCTGGCGGTGGGCGAGCACGTGCGCGCGCCGCGTATGTACCGCGGCCGGGACATCCAATGGTGGATGGATGCCACGGGCCTGAACGATGAGCGCTACGACCAGGTTGAGAATCTGCGGCGCGCCCGCAACCTGTCCTCGTTCCAGCTCGCGGGCTATTCCGACCGTCGCAACATCGATCTGAATGCGCTCACGTCGCTCGGGGTGAAACTCGTGGGCCGGCTGGCCGGCGTTCGGGACGGCAAGGCCCAGTTCTCCGGATCACTGCGCAATCTGTGCGAGTTGGCCGACCTCAAGCTGAACCGGCTGCTGAACACGTTCGACGCTTGGGCCGAGGAGAACGGCGTGAGCGACGCGGTCGATTTGCCGCGTCGCCCTGAGCCGACGCGCGTCGAAGCATCGCCGCCGCTCGGGCTCGATTCGGGTCGTTCTGGGATCAGGACGATTGTCTGGGCGACTGGCTTCCGCGCCGATTACTCCTGGCTGGATATCCCGGTGCTCGACCTGAAGGGCAACATCCGCCACGACGGCGGAGTCGTGACGAAAACGCCAGGCCTGTACGTCATGGGCCTGCCGTTCCTGCGGCGCCGGAAATCGAGCCTCATCGACGGGGCCGGCGACGATGCGCGTGATCTGAGCGCTCATCTCGCCTCCCATCTCGGCGCGCGGAGCGCCGACGCCTGACTGACCTGCAACGAGCGGTCGGCGCGGTGTGCCGAACCGCGCTCACGCGAGTTCATAGCGGTCGAGGTTCATCACCTTGCCCCATGCGGCGACGAAGTCGCGGACGAACTTCTCCTTCGCATCGGCACTCGCGTACACCTCGGCCAGCGCGCGCAGCACCGAGTTGGAGCCGAAGACCAGGTCGGCGCGCGTGGCGGTCCACTTGAGCTTGCCGGTCTTGCGGTCCTTGCCTTCGTACACGCCGCCGGCCGCCTTCCACTGCGTGCCCATGTCGAGCAGGGCGGCGAAGAAATCGGTGGACAGCACGCCCGGCTTGTCGGTGAACACGCCGTGCTTGCTGCCGCCGGCGTTGGCGCCCAGCACGCGCAGCCCGCCGACGAGCACGGTCATCTCGGGCGCCGTCAGCGTGAGCAGCTGCGCCTTGTCGACCAGCAGGTGCTCCACCGAAACGTCGGCCGGGCCCTTGAAGTAGTTGCGGAAGCCGTCGGCCACCGGCTCGAGCACGGCGAACTGTTCGACGTCGGTCTGGTCCTGCGTGGCATCGACGCGGCCCGGTGCAAACGGCACCGCGATCGCGACGCCCGCCGCCTTCGCGGCCTGCTCCACGCCCACGCCGCCGGCCAGCACGATCACGTCGGCCAGCGAGAGCTTGCCCGAGGCCTTCTGGATCTCCTCCAGTCTGGCCAGAACCTTGGCCAGCTCGCCCGGCGTGTTGGCCTCCCAGCCCTTCTGTGGGGCGAGGCGGATGCGCGCGCCGTTGGCGCCGCCGCGCTTGTCGCCACCGCGGAAGGTCGAGGCCGAGGCCCAGGCGGTCGAGACGAGCTGCGCGACCGTCAGGCTGGAATTGCCAACCGCGGCGGCGATCTTCGCCTTCATGTCGGCGATGTCGGCTGCGCTCGGCGCCGGCAGCGTGCCCCGGGGCAGCGGGTCCTGCCAGATCAGGTCTTCCTTGGGCACTTCGGGGCCCAGGTAGCGCACCTTCGGGCCCATGTCGCGGTGGGTGAGCTTGAACCAGGCACGCGCAAAGGCGTCGGCAAAGGCCTGCGGGTTGTCGAGGAAGCGGCGCGAGATCTTCTCGAACGCGGGGTCGAAGCGCAGCGTCAGGTCGGTGGTGAGCATCGTGGGCCTGTGCTTCTTGCCGGGGATGTGTGCGTCGGGAATGATTTCCGGCGCGTCCTTGGCCACCCACTGCTTCGCACCGGCGGGCGACTTCGTCAGCTCCCAGTCGTACTTGAACAGGTGCTCGAAGAAGTCGTTGCTCCAGCGCGCCGGCGTGGTGGTCCAGGTGACTTCCAGGCCGCTGGAAACGGTGTCCTTGCCGTGGCCGCTGCCGAAATTGCTGTTCCAGCCCAGGCCTTGCGCCTCGAGCGGCGCGCCTTCGGGCTCGGGGCCCTTGTGCGATTCCGGCGCGGCGCCATGGGCCTTGCCGAAGGTGTGGCCGCCGGCGATCAGGGCGACGATCTCCTCGTCGTTCATCGCCATCCGGCCGAAGGTCACGCGGATGTCCTTGGCGGCGGCGACCGGGTCGCCGCTGGCGTTTGGGCCCTGCGGGTTCACGTAGATCAGGCCCATGTGGGTGGCGCCCAGCGGCTGGTCGAGATCGCGGTCGCCGGTGAAGCGCTTGTCGGTGGCCAGCCAGGTGGTCTCGCTGCCCCAGTTGACGTCGTTGTCGGGTTCCCAGACGTCCGGGCGGCCGCCGGCGAATCCTGCAGTGCGGAAACCCATCGACTCCAGCGCCACGTTGCCGGTGAGGATCAGCAGGTCGGCCCAGCTGATCTTCTGGCCGTACTTCTGCTTGATCGGCCACAGCAGGCGGCGCGACTTGTCGATGTTCACGTTGTCGGGCCAGCTGTTCAGCGGCGCGAAGCGCTGCTGCCCGCGACCGCCACCGCCGCGGCCATCGGCCGTGCGGTAGGTGCCGGCGGCGTGCCAGGCCATGCGGATGAACTGCGGGCCGTAGTGGCCGAAGTCGGCCGGCCACCAGTCCTGTGAATCGGTCATCAGCGCCAGCAGGTCCTTCTTGAGCGCGAAGTAGTCGAGCCTCTTGAACTCCGCGGCGTAGTCAAAGCTCGCGCCCAGGGGGTCGGACTTGCTCGAGTGCTGGTTCAGCAACTCCAGTCGGAGCTGGTTGGGCCACCAGTCCTTGTTCGTCGTGCCGGCGCCGGCGGCATGGTTGAACGGGCACTTTGCTTCGTTTGACATCGGGGATCTCCTGTCTCGGGTCGTTGCGTCGAACTACGTCGCCCACCTTGGTGATCGGGCCGTGGAAGCATATGCCGGACTCATCGTTGTCGCCAATTGAAGATTCAAAACGCATCGATAGCCTCTTGTGGCGTCCGCTTTCCGGTTCCGGGCGCAAGTTGAGGTTCGGCTGACCGCGACGGCGCCCACGCCGGGACCTGCGGTCGTCACCGCTCCCCCAGGGTTGATGCCTGGCACCGACCCACCCCCCCGCTTTCGCGGCAATGCCGGCCCACGAAGAGTCGCCCGCACGACCCGCCCCCGCCACACAACCCCACCATCTACCCTTCGCCCTCAACAATCCCGGAGGAACCCCATGCGTCGGACAGTGCATGGTTGCGAGGGTCGTCAACCCCGACGTCGATTGCGAACTGTTGGTGCACGCGAGCACGCTGATGACGGCCTGCCGGGTGAGCAGCCGACGGCGACCCACGGCCGCGACCTATGATGCATCCCCTGCCTGAGGAGCCAAGGCCTGCCGCCCTATGCCGTCTTTCGCTTCGACCGTCCCGTCCACGAGCGCCATGGCCGCGCAATGCCGCGCGAGCTTTGTCGACGCCGTCCCGGCGCTGGCCGATCTCTTCGAACGCCTGCAACGCGCGGGCGACCCGCCGGTGCATTCGAACCGGCAGCCCGACGTGCGACCCGACGAGTTGCCCGGCGTGATCGACGGCGCGCCGATCGCGATCATCGACCACACCGAGTTGCCCACGCCGGTGGCGGCGCGCTGCACGGGCCTGAAACACGTGGTCTTTCTCGGCACCGGCGCGCGCAGCTATATGGACCCCGAGGCACTCGCCGCGCTCGGCATCGAGGTGCACACGATCAAGGGTTACGGCGACATCGCGGTGGCCGAGTGCGCCTTCGCGCTGATGTGGGCTGCCGCGAGGGGGCTCGCGCAGATGGACCACGAGCTGCGCGAAGGCCGCTGGCCGCGCAACGACGGCATTCAGCTGCGCGGCAAGACGCTCGGTCTGGTCGGCTTCGGCGGCATTGCGCAGGAACTGGCGCGGCTCGCGCTCGGCGCGGGCCTGCACGTCCTCGCCTGGAACCGCTCGCCGCGGCAACACGCGGGTGTGGACTTCGTCGATATCGACACCCTGCTGGCGACGAGCCACGTGGTCTCCCTGCACCTGCTGCTGACCGATCAGACGCGCGGCTTCCTGTCGCGCGAGCGCATCGCGGCGATGCGCGACGGCGCCATCCTCGTCAACACTGCACGCGGTGCCCTGCTCGACGAGGCGGCGCTGATCGACGCGCTCGCCTGCGGCAAGCTCGCGCACGCCGGCCTGGACGTCTTCACGGTCGAGCCACTGCCGGCGTTGCACCCCTTCACCACCTTGCCGAACGTCACGCTGTCGGCGCATTCGGCGTTTCGCACGCCCGAGGCCAGCGTCAACCTGGTCGAGGCCGCGCTCGCACATTGCCGGCGCATCGCGGCGGACATTCGACAAGCCTGAATGTGAACGCAAGGCGCGCCGAGCAGTCGGTCTAAGGGTCAGTCCCGATTCGTTGGCGAAATTTGTATTTAGAATGTTCGCTAAGTAAACAACTAGCAATCCACGCACCGTGTCCGTCGATCCCCTGAGCTCCACCTTCGCCGCACTCGCTGACCCGACGCGGCGCGCCATCGTGGCGCGCCTGGCCCAGGGTGAGGCGACGGTCGGCGACCTGGCCAGCCCGTTCCACATTTCATTGCCGTCGGTGTCGCGCCATATCAGGGTGCTCGAGAACGCGCAGCTGATCGAATGCACGCGCCAGGCGCAGTGGCGCGTCTGCCGCCTGCGCGGCGCACCGCTGCAGGAGATGGCGCAGTGGGTGGAGCAGTACCGGGCCTTCTGGGCATCGACGTTCGACTCGTTGGCACACTACGTCGAGCAGGCCAAGCGCGCGGCGAAGGCCGGTGGCCGCCCGACGGGCAAGCCCAAAGCCCGAAAGAGGGGCGGCTGATGGCCAAGGACCGGATCGGAGATCCCGAGGCGAACCGTGCCGGCCCGCGCGACCGCGTCGTCGCCTTGCGGCAGGTGTTCGAGGCGCGGCGCGAGCTGCTGTTTCGCGCCTGGACCGACCCGATCGAGTTCGCCAAGTGGTGGGGCCCGAAGGGCTGGGCCGCTTTCGACTGCGCCCTCGATGCCCATCCCGGCGGGCGCTGGCGCAGTTCGTTCGCCCGGCCGGGCCAGCCGAGCATCCATGTCGGCGGCGTCTACCACGAGGTGGTCGCACCCGAGCTGCTGGTGTTCTCGTGGGACTCCTACGGCGCCGACGCGGCCGACAGCCTGTCGCTGGTCAGGATCGAATTCATCGCGCTGGGCCCGCACACCGAACTCGTGCTGACGCACCGCAAGCTGACCGATGGCGAGGCCTACGACATGGACGTCGGCTGGCTCAGCGCCTTCGAATGCCTCAGCGCGTACATCGAGGGCCCGGCTGCGCTGGCCTCGGTCAAGCCGGCCTCGACCTCTTGAGAATGGAAGCAACCATGCGCCTCGAAAACCGCGCCCATGCGCCGGCGGCTGGGCCCTGCCCACCCGCCCCGCGGCGCCGCCCGCACCAGCCACCACGAAAGGACGATGAGACATGAAGCTCTACTACGTTGTCGGCTCGCCGAATTGCCGCAAGGTCCACGCCGCGATCAACCATCTCGGCATCGATGTCGAGTTCGAGTACATGGACTTCTTCGAGGGCGATCTGAAGAAGCCCGGCTATCTCGCGATCAATCCGTGCGGCATGGTGCCGTCGTTGCGCGACGGCGACTTCGTGCTGGCGGAGTCGAACGCCATCATGCAATATCTGGCCGACAAGGTGCCCGGCAATACGCTGTTCCCGAGGGACGAACGCACGCGCGCTGACATCGTGCGCTGGCAATGCTGGGAGCTGGCACACTACAACAAGGCGTTAGGCCAGCTCGCGTGGGAGACGGTGGCCAAGCCGAACTTCATGGGTGCGCAGCCCGACGCCGGCGTCGTCCACTGGGCGCAGCAGGAGTTGTCGCGCCACGCGCCCGTGCTCGATGCCCATCTCGAGGGGCGCAAGCATGCGGTAGGCGACAAGCTCACCTTGGCCGACTATTCACTGAGCCATCTGGAGATGTTCAAGGAGGCGATCCCGTTCGACTGGTCGCCATTCCCGAACCTGAACAAGTACTACGAACGCATGCGCTCGGTGGCGCATTGGGCCAAGACCGCACCTGCCAGCCCGCAGCAGACCGGCCGGCGGCCGAAGACCGCCCAGGCCACTCGCTAGGCAAGCGCATGCGACGCCAGCTCGGCGAGCGCGAGGGACTTTGCCGAGTGAATCCAGTTGGCCGCACTCCGGCCACCCTCAAACCTTCTTGAACACCTACGCAAAAGGAGAGCGCCTTGAAAAAGTTCATGTTGCTGCATTTCGGATTCGAGAAGCCCACGCCGCAAATCATGCAGGCCTGGAAGGCCTGGTTCGAATCGATCGCCGACAGGCAGATCGAACACAGTGTCTTCAGTGGGGGTCGAGAGATCTCGAAGAGTGGAACCCGGGATTTGCCCTGGAGCATGGACTCCATCACCGGCTACAACATCATCGAGGCGGAGAGTCTTGACGCCGCGGAGGAAATCGCGCGAAGCAATCCGTTCATTGCCAGCATTCGAGTCTACGAACTGCGGTCGATGTAGGCCCTCGCACCTGATCTGCTCGCCCGTCGAACGGGTCAACGCTTGCTGGCCAAGACGGTGAGGGCCACGTACCACCACGCGGCGCGGCGTGAGGACGACTGATCGAGGGCTTGGCGCGCAGCGCGACCCGGCCTGCGCGCAAGCCCTGTTCGACCCCATGCGCCCACCAGTGGGGTGCACAGCGATCAATCGTCGTCGTCCCTGTTGGGTTCGACAAGCGCCAAGCCATAGGGATCGTTGCCGACGCCGGTCACCGTTGCGACGACCTGCCGCGAGTTCAGGTCGATGATCCATACGGTGCCACTGGCCGGAAATTGATTCAGGCGCGCCCCACCCGAGACGACGGCGTATCGGCCGTTGGACGTGACCGCCGAGCCTTTCGGGCGCGCCGACCGCACCACGCCGTCTGGATCGGCCGGACGCACCAACGCAATGCGCGCGACCTCGGTTCGAGTCGCGAGGTCGACGATGGAAACGTTGTCGGCGCGGAAGTTGGGGACGATGATTTCCCGGCCGTCCGGGGTGAAGGACGGGAGGAATGGCCTGGTCTGACCGTTCGGGTTGTCGGTGCCGACGCGCACGCGTGCCACTTCGGCGCCCGGGTCACCGACTCGCGCGCGCTCCACATCGATGATGGAAATCGTGTTGCCCTCGAACGCCACCTTCTGGCTCTCCCGGTTCGCCGAGACGACCCAGCGCCCATCGGGACTCGCGGCGATTCCGAAGGGCCCGGTCTGCACGGGAATGCGCATGATCTCGGGCGTCTTGTTTCCCGCCAAAGCGGCTTCCAGATCGATCACCGAGACGTCGTCCGTCCCCCCGTTGGCGGTAAACAGGTAGCGCCTGTTATCGCTGCCACGCGCGATCGCGATCCCGTTCGTGTCAGGGAAACACCCCCAACTCGGATGCGGCGACAAAAGCGGAACGGGTGAGAACGTGCCATTGGGCTGAGCAAACGGGTGCTCGAAGGTCGGCGGTCCACTCGGAGAGACCAGGGGCACCGGGAAATTCGGGCAGGTGGCGTTTGGACGGCCCGTCACCAGCTCTATCGAGCCGCGCAAGCTACCGGTCTTGCGGTCGACCAAGGTAACGCGGTTGCCGCCATCCTCGGTCAGGTGGCTTTCCGCGTTGCCGATGACGAACATGTCCTTGAGGAGGGCCAGCCCCAAGGCGCCGAAGTAACCGCTATCGACGTGCCGTTCCAAAGCTTGGGCGGTGTTGTCGTACCTGCGCTTGGTCATCTTCGAAATATTCATGACCGCGATATTGCCGCGCCCGCCGTGCTGGAGGAACTCGGCGTTGTCGATGCTGCCGTGGTGATTGACCACGTAGGCAGTGCGCCGATCCTCGCTGATGACGACATTGCCCGGGTCACCCAGGGGTCTGCCGTCGAGCCGATCCAGCGCGACCTTGGACCGGCTGACGATGGCTTTGGGCGTATTGTTGTTCTCCGGCCGCAACGCCAGACGCAGGTCGATGGCGTACATGCGAGGGTCGCGGCGGCCGGTGGCCAGGATGTAGGTGTTGTCGGCGAGCGCTTCGTGCGCATAAGCCAGCAGCAACGCACTGACGACAAGAATCTTTCCAGTGTTCATCCGAGTCTCCTTCGTGAGTTTTTCTGGGACCGGATACTAGAACAACACAATTTGAATCGTCAACCGTGGCGGCCGTCACCCTGTGGTGGGCTGCTGCGCCCGCGCATGGTGCGGTCGGGCCTTCACGCCACGGCCATGCCCAGCCCTCTGTCTTGGGCTGTGCCGGGCGTCAAGGAGGTCAGCATCCAGGGCGAGCCGCGGGTGATGGTCACCCCGGTCCACAAGCTCTTCACGCCGGGTTATCGCGCACTCTGAACGCGCTGCTCCGCCGCTGGCGGAGCCGCCGCGGGCCGCCGATGCGCGCTAGACCCGCGAGTCCTTGTTGGCCGCGGGGTGGAGCACGAAGGCGTCGGTCGCCGTCTCGTGGTAGGTGGCTCCGAACCCGGCGAGGATCTCCTTGGACTTGGCGTTGGGCTTGCCCCAGCAGCGGCAGGTGATCTTGTCGCAGGCGGCGATGACTGCGGCCAGCGGCCCCTTGCCCTTCTCGTTGGCCAGGTGCGCCGCGAACGCCTCGTCGGTGGCGTAGACCTCGGTCCACTGGCTGACCCGCGGCGACTGGTAGTCGACGTGGTAGCAGATCACCCCGGGGTGCTCGAGCATCACCTTGCACAGCGCCTCCTGGTTGGTCCTGAATTCGGTCTCGCGACCGGCCTTGATGTCCCACTGGATCTTCAGCATGAATGACATGAATAGCTCCTTGCTGTCGTGACGTCGAACCACCTGTGTGCGCCTGGCGCCGCTCAGTGCCAGGCCCCCTGGGCCTCTTCCCAGCCGATCACGGCGATCGGCGAACCATCGGGCTTGATGAAGGTCAGCGGCCCGAGGAAGGTCATGTAGAACTCGCTGTCGACCGGGAAGAAGGTCTTGTCGTGGCGCGCGCCGGACGACTCGAAGCCGTAGCCCGGCGCGACGGCGGTATCGCCTCCGGCCGCCTTGCCGCCACGCACGTCCATCCTACCCTTGGTCAGGAAATACTCGCCGGGGCCGGCGTGGATGTGCGGCGCGAACGATGAATTGGCCGGGCAGTCGAAGATCGCCGTCCAGGCCCCATGCTCGGGTGAAACATGCAGCAGCTTCCAGCGGATGCCGCCAGCCGAAAACGCATCCGGGAACGGCTGCCACTTGACGGCGTCGATCTGCACGTACTCTTCCTTGGACTTGGGCTTCATGAGGTCTCCTGCTGTAAGGGCCCCTCGATTCCGAGGCTCGCCGAGGGGCATGGCGAATCGAAGTGGCGGCAGCAGGCGGGTGACATGAATGCGCTCGTCGTGCGCCGCATCTACATCATAGGCAGCCGCGGCCGATTTGGGGCCCGGTCGCCACGTCGGTGCAAGGGCGACCGCAACTCCATCGCGGCGCTTGACGACCGCGCCCACCTGGCCGCTGCGCTCGGGGAGAGACCGAGGGCTGCTACTTCGTCGCCAGCACAACGGCGACGATCGCCTTCAGGTCGGCGTCACTGGCGGTGACCTTGTCGTGATCGGCGGGGCCGCCGGTCTTCAGCAGGTCGACCAGCCTGGCCGTCGCGTCGGCCTGCCCCTTGTACTTTGCGGCGATGGCCGCGAATGTGAGTTCCTTCGGGGCCTTCGTGGCGGCGTGGCAGATGTTGCACTTGTTCGACGCGATCAGCTTCTCGCCTTTGCCGGTGGCATGTGCGGCGCCGGCGAGGGCCAGGCCGCCGACGAGCACAGCGATGCAGGGGGTCAGTTTCATGGCGAAATCCTTTGCGGATGAAGCGTCGAGACGCAGCCCCGCGGGCCGCGCACCCAAGAGCCATTCTTGTCGCCCGAGCGAACCCTGCCGTGATCTCGATCAATGCGGCCTGCGGCAGTCCTTGGCTTGATATCGATCAAGCTCCGGCAACGCCCCGGCGCTAGGCTGTTTTTCCGTTTACGTGGCGAGGCCCAGCATGAAGTTGAGCATCAGGGCAGGACTGCAGATCGATTTGCCGGGTCCACCGATACAGCGCATCCAGCCCGCGAACGCGATTCTCACGGTCGGCCTGCTCGGCACCGACCTGCCGGGCGTCCGCGCCGAATTGCTGGTGGCCGAGGGCGAGCGCGTGGCCGCGGGCGACGCGCTGTTTCGCGACCGCAAGCGGCCGCAGATCCGTTTCACGGCGCCCGTCGCGGGCACGGTGAGGGCGATCGACCTCGGCGAAAAGCGGCGCTTGAGCTCGTTGGCGATCGCCGTCGACGGCAGCGAGCGCAGGCACTTCGAGATCCCGACGCACCCCGATCGCGAGCAGACGCAGGCGCTGCTGCTCGAAAGCGGGCTGTGGCCGAGCTTCACCGCGCGTCCTTTCGGGCGCATTCCCGATCCGGGCAGCACGCCCGACGCCATCTTCGTCACTGCGCTGGACACCGAGCCGCTGGCGGCCGACGCCCGCGTGGTGCTGGCAGATGCCATGGACGATTTCGCGCGCGGCGTGGCATGCCTGAAGCCGCTCACCGATGGCCCGGTGTTCGTCTGCCAGGCGCCGGGCAGTGCCTTCGTCGCGCAGGACGACCGGATTCGCTGTGTCGAGGTCGACGGGGCGCACCCGGCCGGACTCGCCGGCACCCATGTCAACCGGCTCTTCCCGCTGCACGGGCGGCGCAGCGTCTGGCAGGTCCACTACCAGGACGTGATGGCGATCGGTGCCTTGCTGCGCAGCGGTGAAATCACCGGCGAACGTGTGGTGGCGCTGGCCGGCGCAGGCATTGCCCAGCCGCGGCTGGTGCGCGTGCCGGGCGGCGCCGATCTCGAAGACCTGGTGCGCGGCGAAATGACCGGGGGCGCGATGCGGATCGTGTCGGGCTCGCCGCTCGGTGGGCGGCCCAGCCGCTTCCTCGGCCGCCACCACTGGCAGGTCAGCGTCACGCCACGCCGTGCGGCACCGCTGCGGCCCGGCCGCCCCGGGTGGTTCGGCCGGCACGCCCGCGACCTTAAACCGTTGTCCGTCATCGCGACCGCGGCGCTCGAGCACGCGCTGGCGACCGACATCCCGGTCATGCCGCTGTTGCGTGCACTCAGCGTCGGCGATACCGAAACCGCGGCCCGGCTCGGCTGCCGCGAACTGCTCGAAGAGGACATGGCGCTGGTCGGCTACGCCACCGGCGCGACGCAGGATTACGCCGCGCTGTTGCGCGCCACGCTGGACGTGCTGGAGCATTCGCGATGATCCGCGGCGTCTGGTCGCGCGACACGCTCGGCTGGGTCATCGCCGCGGCACTGCTGCCGGCGATCGCTGTGTTGCTGGTGGAGCAGGGCGCGCCGGCGGCGCAGCGCATGACCATCGCGCTGGCGGTGATCCTTGGCTGGCAGACCCTGTTCCGCTTCAGCGCCGGCGTGCCGATGTCGCCGACCGCCGCCGTCACCGCGGTTGCCGTCGCCGTGCTGGCGTCGGGCGAGATGGCCGCCTGGCAACTGGTGCTGGCGGTCAGCTTCGGCAGCGTGCTGGGCGAACTCGTGTTCGGCGGTTGGGGCCGCAACTTCCTCAGCCCGGCGGTCGTCACGCTGGCCTTCGTGTTCATCTCGTTTCCCGAGATCCGCCACCCGCAGGCAGGGCTGTGGCTCGGCGTGGCCTGCGCACCCGCGGCCGCGCTGCTGCTGGCCACGGGCATCCTGGCGTGGCG
>JBAQUQ010000368.1:0-11000 GCA_049297615.1 Burkholderiaceae bacterium | reverse complement strand
CGATGCCGCGCAGCGCGTCGGCCTGCGCCAGCGCCTGCAAGTCGTGCGCGTTCAGGCGCGCACGCCGCGCCAGGTCTTCGGCGCTGCCGAAGGCGGCATGCGCACGTGCGTCGACGATGCGTTGCGCAGCGTCCGACGACAGGCCGGCGATGCGGTTCAGGCCCAGGCGGACGGCTTGCAGCTGCCCTGGCGCATTCCCTTCACCAGGCTCGAGCGTGCTCTGCCAATCGCTCACACCCACATCGACGGGCCGCACCTCCACGCCATGCTCGCGCGCGTCGCGCACCAGTTGCGCGGGCGCGTAAAAGCCCATCGGCTGGCTGTTCAGGAGGGCAGCGAGAAAGGCATCGGGGTGATGGCGTTTGATCCAGCAGCTCACATAGACGAGCAGCGCGAAGCTCGCGGCGTGGCTCTCGGGAAAACCGTATTCGCCGAAGCCCTGGATCTGCTTGAAGATGCGCTCGGCGTAGTCGGGCGCATAACCCTTCTCGACCATGCGTCCGACGAGCCGGTCGTGGAACGGCCCCAGCCCCCCCTTGCGCTTCCACGCCGCCATCGCACGGCGCAGCTGATCCGCCTCGCCGGGCGTGAAGTCGGCGGCGAGCACGGCGAGTTGCATCACCTGTTCCTGAAAAATCGGCACGCCGCAAGTGCGCTGCAAGGCCTGCGCGACCTCGGCGCTGGGAAACTCCACCGGCTCTTCGCCGTTGCGCCGCTTCAGATAGGGGTGCACCATGCCGCCTTGGATCGGCCCCGGGCGCACGATCGCGACTTCGATCACCAGGTCGTAGAAACAGCGCGGCCTCAAGCGCGGCAGCATGCTCATCTGGGCGCGGCTCTCGATCTGGAACACACCTACGGTGTCGGCCTTGCACACCATGTCGTAAGTGGCCCCGTCCTCGGCCGGGATGTCCTGCATCTCGAACGGCTCCTCAGCACTGCGCCCGAGCTTGGCACCGATATGCCCCAGCGCGCGGCGGATCGCGCTGAGCATGCCCAGCGCGAGCACGTCGACCTTCAACAGGCCGAGCGCATCGAGATCGTCCTTGTCCCATTGAATGACGCTCCTGCCTTGCATGGCGGCGTTTTCCACCGGCACGAGCAGCGCGATCTGCTCCCTCGCGATGACGAAGCCGCCCGGGTGCTGGCTCAGGTGACGCGGGAAGCCGATCAACTGCTGCGTGAGTTCGGCCCACAGCCGGGTGATCGGCGCTTCGGGGTCGAAGCCGTTCTCGCGCAGCCGCTCGGGCGAGATTGCGCTCCCGTCGTACCACTGCTGACTCTTGGCGACGGCGTCGATGCGGTCGAGGTCGATGCCCAGCGCGCGGCCGACATCGCGCACCGCCGAGCGCGGCCGGTAGCTGATGACGACGCCCGTGAGCGCGGCGCGGTGCCGGCCGTATTTGCGGTAGATGTATTGAATAACTTCTTCGCGCCGCTGGTGCTCGAAGTCGACGTCGATGTCGGGCGGCTCGTTGCGCTCGGCGCTGATGAAACGTTCGAACAGCACGTTCAAACGCGCCGGGTCGACTTCGGTCACGCCCAGGCAATAACACACTGCCGAATTCGCCGCACTGCCGCGCCCCTGGCACAAGATGCCCTGGGCGCGGGCCCACTGCACGATATCGGCCACCGTCAGGAAGTAGGGCTCGTACTTGAGTTGCGCGATCAGCGCGAGCTCGTGTTCGACCAGGCGCAGCACTTCGGTCGGCGGCCCGACGGGAAAACGCCGCGCCGGGTAGCGCCGCAGCAGGCCGCGCTCGGTGAGATGGCGCAGGTGCGAGGTGGGCGTCTGGCCTGGCGGGACGATCTCCTGCGGGTACTCGTAGCGCAGCTCATCGAGCGAGAAACGGCAACTCCCGGCAAGCACCAGGGTCTGCTCGAGCCAGGCGGCTTCGTACAGACCGCCCAGGCGCGCCAGGGAACGCAGATGCGCCTCGGCATTGGGCTCGAGTTGCCAGCCGCATGAGGAAATCGGCAAGCCCAGGCGCGTGGCGGTGAGTGCGTCCTGCAAAGGCTTGCGCGAACGCACATGCATCAGCACACTGCCCGCCGCAACCAGGGCCAAGCCCGCAAGAGCGGCGACACGCTGCACGGTGTCGAGCAGTTGATCGTCGCCGCCGCGATGCAACAACTCGATCGCGATGAAAGCGCGCTCCTGGAACCAGGTCTTGAGCCATAGCGCCTGGGCGAATAAAGCCTCAAAGGTCTGGCCGGCGTGCGGCACCAGAAGCGCCAGGCAATCGGGCAGGCCGGCGAGGAAGGGAGCATTGGGCACCCTGCCCTCGACGTCGGACAGCAATGCCAGATAGCTGCCTTTCTCGGCACGCCGGCGCGCCACCGTGATCCACTGCGACAGGTTGCCGTAACCGCGCCGCGTTTGCGCGAGCAGAACCAGGCGCATGGGTGGCACCGGCAGCGCAGCCGCTTCGGCCGACATGGGGTCGTCGTTGCGGCGCCGGTCGCCAGCCGCAGGGGCCTGCGCGACCAGGCGCATCTCGCAGCCGACGATCAGGTGCAATCGCGGATGACGCTTGGCCTGCGTGTGCGCGCGCACGACCCCGGCGAGCGAACACTCATCGGTGATCGCCAGCGCGGCGTAACCCAGCTGCGCCGCACGCGCAACCAACTCTTCGGGGTGCGACGCACCGCTCAGGAAGCTGAAGTTGCTGCGGCAGTGAAGTTCGGCGTAGCGCGGCAGACGCGGTGGCACGGCTCGGGCTCCCTGGCACGAGAGGCTGGCGGTGATGGCAGCGAGCCCCTCTTCAGGCCGTCCAGCGGGCCAGCCACCCGACCACCTCCCAGCTCGAGCAGATGCGACCAGGCTTCGGAAGTCATGCTTACCTTTCGTCTCAGTAGACTGTATATGCGTACAGTATCAGAATCGAAAGCCCGGCGCAAGCCGAAATGCATTCCCCCCTGCCCCGGCGCGTCAAGGCGTGGGCGGCACCGCGCTACTGCCGGATCAGTTTGACTTTTCGCCCTTTGTCAAACACGCCTTCCATGCTTTTGTCGTCGGTTCGCTTCAGCTTGGCAAGTCCGTCATTGCAACCGGGGATGACCTTGGACCTGTTGATCTCGAATACCAACTCGTCCGCAGTTGCCTTCTGCACCGTGATGGGTGCCTCGCGTCCCACACAAGGGTTGCTCCCCTTGCGAACCAACATATCCCAGCTTCCGCCTTGATCCTTGATCACCACCGTGCCTTCCAGCTTCGCTCCTTGCGCGCTTTCGAACTCGGCGCGCCAGGTTCCGTTGTACGGATTGACCTCCTGCGCGATCGCAGCAACCGTAAAAGTCAGGCAGATCGTGGAAAGAATTCGAGAAGCGTTCATGGTCTTTGTCTCTCTCTCTCAGGTTGAATTGCTGCGCTTGATCTGTGAAAGCACGCGCAGCACAAACGGTGCTTTGGCCTGCGTGTAGCCCTCTCGGTCTCGGCCGAAGTTCGCGGCCAGGTCGGCTTTGAGCGCGCAGTACTCGCTCGCCAGTGCCTGGCATCGACGCAGCGCATCGCGGAACTCGAGCCGTTCAAACCAAAGGGCGCTCGAACGGGGCACAAGATGCAGATGGTGTGTTCGATGGCTCGGTGACGGTTTGCAAAACCAATGCATGACTTCCGCCTTGTACGGGTCGTAGACGTAGCCTGCCTCGCGCAGTGCTGCAATGGCCGCGCGAGACTCTTCAAGCGCGCGTACCGGAGCCATGATGTCGATGACCGGTTTGGCTGCAAGCCCGGGAACGGCGGTACTTCCAATGTGTTCCACAGCCCCGCTCAGCCATTGCCCCAGCACAGCTTCAAGCAAAACGCGCTCCGCCTCGAACAGCGCTGGCCAGGCCGAGTTGTACGGCACGAGCACAATCTTTGCTTCCTGCGAGGCTGAGGTGTTTGTCACGTCGTTTGCAACTCAGCGTCTGGCACAAGCGGCCTGCCGGCGGCAAGTCCTCTTGATGGCATGGCTAGGCCTCGGTTGCTGCCGGCACGACCACGGATCGCGCCGCCGCAAGCGCAAGATTTCAGAGCTAGCTGCAGTGACCAAGCGACATGACTCCGAGGTGCTGCGAATAGTGCCTGAAGCTGTAGGTGCCGTCGGAGAGCAGCTTTATATATCCATTCGTCCGACGCGGACGAAGAATCACGTAAGTGCCTTCGCTGTCCCACTCGGCACGGCCGTCTTCGTATTGTTGGCGTATGTTTTCGGTCTCAGGGGCGGATTCGATCGAGCCTCGACTCGAGGTCGCCCGCAGCTTGAACGGAAATGTTCGTATCGATGTCTGGCCGCTGCATGACACGTGCATATTGCTGCAGAAGAACGGCAGTGACGGCTGACAGGCCACTTCGCCCATCTTTCTGAGCTCGGAAATCGCAGTTGGGGGTGCATCGCTTGCGGCCGCGTAGCCGGCCACGCTGCACACGGCCAAGCCCAGGACCAGATGATGCATCATAGGCCGAAGGCAGCAGCAGCCTATGGTTCGCTGCACAACTCTTCAGCAGCCCGGATGCTGGCGAATGAGCCATTGAGTGCAGCCAGGTAGGCCAACTGCACACTCTTGGCATCGACCACCTGCCCTGAAAACTGCAGGTTTCGGGTGGCGCATGCGTCGTGCGCGAGGGAGCACTGAAAACCCAGGTCCGCGGCCGCGCGCACCGTCGTATCCACACACATGTGAGTCATCATGCCCGCAAGCACGAGATTCGAAATGCCGCTCGCGCGCAGATCCTCGAGCAAAGTCGTTTCCCGAAAGCTGTTCGGAAAGTGCTTGATCACCACACGTTCACTTGAAGCCGGCCGTACCGAAGCATGAATCTCGGCACCGGCCGTACCGGGAAGAAAGAAGCTCGCACCAGCTCGTTTGGCGATGTGCTGGATATGCCAGATCGGCAGCGAACGCAGGCGGAACGCATCCAGAAGACGCTTGGCTTGACTCACTGCGGAATCGGCGCCCACGAGTTCCATGGTGCCGCCGGGGAAATAGTCGTTCTGAAGGTCGATCAGCACAAGGGCCGTAGTCATGAGTGGGCTTCCGGGTTCGGGATGGATGGGTGGCTTCGTCAGGCCCGGTCATCAGAGGGTGGGTCTGCTTGAACGCTCGGTCAGACAGTCTCTTCGCTAGCCCGGAATGTCGGGCTCGACGAGCCTGGCAAGCTGCGCGAGGGAATCTTGCCAGCCGAGGTAGCACATCTCCACGGGAATGACTTCAGGGATTCCTGCTTGCACGATGCTGATCTCGGTGCCGCATGCAACCTTCGTCAACGCCACCGTCACCTGAATTTCGCCGGGCAAATTCGGATCGTCGAATGTGTCGGTGTAGCGAAGCCGCTCGTGCGGAACGAGTTCAAGGTATTCGCCACCGAAGGAGTGGCCGCTGCCTGTACTGAAATTCGTGAACGTCATCCTGAAGGTGCCACCGACCCTGGCATCCAAGTGGTGAACCTTGCAGGTGAAACCGTAGGGCGGCAGCCACTTCGCCATCGCGTCGGCGTCCAGGAACGCCCGATAGACACGCTCCGGCGTTGCACGGAGCACGCGATGCAATCGGACGGTCCCTGTGGGCATTGTCGATTCTCCTTTCGATGGGCGTCATGGGCGAGTGAGCAGCCATGATAGCCACCAGCACAGGGCGACCCACGCCACTCCCAGAACCAAGGCGACAGCGATGCGTGTGACCGAGATGCGGCGCGTGGAAATCGCGCGACCGTGAGCTTCAGAGAATAGCCAGCCAAAGAAGGCCTCACCGAGGACGTAGAACGGCGGCCCGAGCGCAATGAGAACGAGCCATTGCAACTGCGAGCGCGCAAGCTGAGGCCAGAGCTGGACCGCGATGAATGCGGCGATGAGCAGCCATAGGATTGCCAACGCAGGCAGCCAGCGAACCCACTTTCGGACCGCCGTTCCTTCACTCATGCTTCTGGCGCCCGAACCGTTGGAGCTCAGCCGCGCCCCAGGTAAACCTTCATCGGGGTCAGACCTCCTGGTGTTGCCGTGATTTCACGAGCAACCGGCGCATCAGCCTGCTCTGCGCGGCGTAGGCGACGACCAGGAATGCCAGGACGATAAGCCAGTGGTAGTAATGAAATCCTGGTTGGCTCAGGCGTACAGGTAGATCGACTGCTTCGACGAGCAGTGCGGCCTCCACCGTGCTTGCCAACGCGATCGTTGGCGCTACCCACACAGGGGCCTGTCTTTCCGCTGCAAGGGTACCTCGGCGACGAGAGGAAAGGCGCAGGAACACGCCAAGCGCAATGGCGCCTAGCACGACGGCCAGAAGCGCCTTGCCAAACGCCATGGCGAGCGCAGCGCCTCCGGCTGACCCAACCAATGCCGTGGCCTCCACGGCGACCGCGGCGACGGACTTGACACGGGTGGAAACGCGCTGAAGCAAGCGTGGGCCCTGATGTCGCCCATGAGCGGCCGCCCAAGCGGGCGAAGCCCGCTTGCCGAGGTCCGTCTCGATGGGTCGGTTGATCTTCATGGAGATCTCGTCGGACGAACTCCTGAGGCGACGACAACGCCTCCCGCTGCAGGCAAGCTGGAAGAAGGGCGATCCGAAAAGAACTTGACAATCAGTGCAATGACAGACGACGACTCGCGCAGCGTCGACCTCCGCAGTGAAGCAGCGCGTAGCCCGCAGCGTTGCCGAAAGTGCAATTCGTCAGGTTGACGGTTGCCGTCAATGTCGCTTGATAGCCAAGAACGCCTTCAAAGGTGGTGGGGTTGGCGCTACTGGTGACATAGGTGGCCGTGCCGGCGCACGGACCAGAAATGACGAAGTGATAGGAGGCTCCCCGCCAGAGACCAGTGCCTTGAACCCGGCTTGCAAAGGAAACGCTGTTGTCGGCGCTACTGCAGTGGTTCCTTCTCCGCCGCCACCGCCGCAACCAGACAGCGCAAACACCAGTGACCCGAGTGACACCAGCGAAGCAACCTGTGCGATTGTCATGTTGTCTCCCGTTGAATGCGGGGTGAAACTGTCGAAACTGACAGCGCTTCGAGAGCGGACAAGACGGCTTGGCGGACGGTGATGCTGCTCATATGATGCATTCTATCGAAGGGCGTCGGGCGGGTTTGGGTGCGCGGTTTCCAGCTTGAAGTGCAACGCCAGTGGTGATGATCGCGCCAAAGCGGCTGATTAGGAAGTGCGCTGAGAAGTCAACAGGCGTGAAGGCCACCCAATGCGAGGCCTTCACGCCTGTTGTGAGCGTACCGGGCGGTGGCGCGCGTCAAGGCCAACCCCGCACAGCGCTGCGACGCCTGGAGATCAGTGCGGGGCAGCCGACCTGGCGCCCAGCAGATCGTCGAAGCGCTCCCGCGAGGTCTGCATACCCAGAACTGTCAGGCGGGCAACACCGGCGCCCCCTGCACGGCGCCCTGCGCAGCGCCCTGCACTGCCCCTTGCACCCCCGCCACCGCATCCACCACCGGCCCCTTGCCGCTGAAGCGGTCCAGCGCGAGGTAGATCACGGGCGTGATGTAGAGCGTGATCGCCTGTGAGACGACCAGTCCGCCAGCCACGGCCAGGCCGAGCGGCTGGCGCAGCTCGGCGCCGGCGCCCAGGCCGATGGCGATCGGCAGTGCGCCCATCAGGGCGGCCATCGTCGTCATCATGATCGGGCGAAAGCGCAGGATGCACGCCTGGCGGATCGCCTCGGGCGGACTCATGCCTTGATGGCGCTGCGCGTCCAGGGCGAAGTCGATCATCATGATGGCGTTTTTCTTGACGATGCCGATCAGCATCAGGATGCCGATCGTCGCGATCAGGGTCAGGTCGATGTTGAACAGCCACAGCGTGAGCAGGGCGCCCGCCGCCGCCGAAGGCAGGCCGGCGAGGATGGTCAGCGGGTGGATATAGCTCTCGTAGAGCACGCCCAGCAGCACATAGATGACGAGGATGGCGACGGTCAGCAAAATCGCCTGGCCGCCCTGCGAGCTGTGGAACACGGCGGCGTCGCCGCCATAGCTGGTGATGACGGTGGCGGGCAATTTCAGCTCGGCCACGAAGCCCGAGAGCCGCTTCGTCGCGTCGCCCAGGGGCACGTCGGGGGCGAGGTTGAAGCTCAGCGTGATCGCCTGCAGCTGGCCCTGGTGGTTCACCGCCGTCGGGCCGACGCTGCGCTGCACGGTGGCAAAGGCAGACAGAGGAATCAACTCGCCGCCCTTGGCACGCAGGAAGATCTTGTTGAACGCGTCTTCGAACTGGCGGTCGGTGTCGGCCGCTTCCATGATGACCTGGTAGCTGTTGCTCGGGCTGTAGATGGTCGAAACCTGGCGCTCGCCGAAGGCGTTGTACAGCGCATTGCGCATGTCACCCATCTGCACGCCGAGCATATTGGCCTTGTCGCGGTCGATGTTCAGCGCGGCCTGCAAGCCGCGGTTCTGCGAGTCGCTCGTCACGTCGCGAAACAGCGCATCGTCGCGCATCTTCTGCTGAAGCTTGGCCGCCCATTCGTTGAGCGCGTCGGCGCTCACGCTTTGCAGCACGAACTGGTAGCGGCTCTTGCTCACCTTGCCGCCGAGCTGGAGGTTCTGCACCGGCCGCATGTACACCGCCACGCCGGGCACGGCGCGCAAGCTGCGGCGCAGTTGTTCGACCACGGTCTTCATCGGCGGACGCTGGCCGCGCGGTTTGAGGTTGATGAACAGGCGCCCGGAGTTTTGCGTCGCATTCGGTCCGGCCACACCGACAAAGACGTTGACGCTGGCCACATTCGGGTCGGCCGCGAAGACCGCGGCGACACGTTCCTGGCGTTCGGCCATCGCGGTGAACGAGATGTCTTCCGAAGCCTCGGTCGTCACCTGGATCTGGCCCGTGTCTTCTTCCGGGAAAAAGCCCTTGGGGATGATCACGAAAAGCACGGCACTCGCGACCAGGCTGCCCAGGGCGACCAGCAGCACGAAACCTCGGTGCAGCAGGGCCCAGTCGAGAGTTAGCGTATAGGCGCGCAGCAGCGCGTCGAAGCCGCGCTCGAAGAAGCGGCTCACGGCGTTTTGCTGTTTCGGGTCGTGCTGGCGCAGGTAGCGGCTGCACAGCATCGGCACGAGGGTCAGCGAGGTTGCCGCCGACACCAGGACGGCGAGCCCGACGACGACCGCAAACTCGTGGAACAGCAGGCCGATCACGCCGGGCATGAAGAACACGGGGATGAACACCGCCACCAGGGAGATCGAAATCGACATGATCGTGAAGGCCACTTCGCGCGAACCTTTGAGCGCGGCCTCGAAGGGCGGCACGCCGGCCTCGATGTGGCGCACGATGTTTTCCAGCATCACGATCGCGTCGTCCACCACCAAGCCCACCGCCAGCGTGATGCCGAGCAAGGAGATGTTGTCGATGCTGTAGCCCAGAGCGTAGAGCAGGGCCACCGCGCCGAGCAGGGAGACCGGCAGGGACAGCGCCGGGATCACTGTCGCCGAGACACGCCGCAGGAACAAAAAGATGACCAGGACGACGAGGACGATGGTGAAGGCCAGGGTCACGTTCACGTCGTGCAGGGCGGCGCGAATCGACATCGAACGGTCCAGGAAAGGCGTCACCGAGACCGAGTCGGGCAACTGGGCGGTAAAGCGCGGCAGCATCGCGCGCACCGAATCGACCACCTGGACCGTATTCGCATTCGGCTGGCGCTGCACCGCCAACGTGATCGAGCGTTCGCCGTTGAACCAGTTCGCCGTCTTCACCGACTCGAAGCTGTCCTGCACATCGGCCACGTCGCGCAAGCGCACCGGCGCGCCGTTGCGCGTGGCGATGACGATGTTGGCGAACTCGCGCGCGTTGATGAGTTGCCGGTTCGCCTGCACCATCAGGGTTTGCTTCGGGCCTTCGAGAACGCCTACCGGCGTATTCGTGTTGGCCGAGCCGATGGCGGTGCGCACATCGTCCAGCGTCAGGTTGCGCTCGCTCAACTGGTCGGTGCGCACGCGCACGCGCACCGCGAAGCGCTTCTGGCCGAAGATGCCGACCTGGGCCACGCCCTCGACCGTGGACAGGCTCGGCGAGATCAGGTTCTCGGCGTAGTCGTTCAGCTCCGAGAGGTTCAGCGACGGCGAGGTCAGCACGATCAGCAGCACCGAGGCGTCCGCCGGATTCACCTTGCGGTACGACGGCGGCGTCGTCATCTCGCTGGGCAGGGCGCGCTGCGCGCGAAACAGCGCCGCCTGTACATCGACCGCCGCGGCATCGATGTCGCGGTTCGTGTCGAACTCGAGCGTGATCGTGCTCGCGCCCAAGGTGTTCGTCGAGCTGATCGTGTTCAGGCCCGCGATCGTGGAGAACTGCTTCTCGAGCGGCAGCGCCACCGAGCTGGCCATGGTGTCCGGGCTGGCGCCGGGAAGGACCGCCGAGACGCTGATCACGGGCGTGTTGTAGCTGGGCAGGGCCGCCACCGGAATCTTGCCCAGGGCGACGACGCCGGCAACGACGACCGCCACGTTGAGCAGCACCGTCATCACCGGGCGGCGAATGAAGAGTTCCGAGAAATTCATGGGCGCTCCTGGCGATGAGCGGTTCAGGCGGTTCAGCCGGCAGGCGCAGGGCTGGGCTGGGCTGGGCTTTTAAGCCGGCGAACTGTTGCCCGGCGCGTTCGTGCGGCCGGCCGGGCTTGCCGAACCGGCCTCGCGCACGGCCGTGCCGGGGCGCAGGTTCTGTTTGCCGTCGGTCACGATCCGCTCGCCCGGCTTCACCCCCTCGACCACGGCGAATTCGCCAAAGCCGTAGCGCAACTGCACCGGCCGCAATTGCGCGGTATTGCCTTCGTCGACGACGTACAGGCTGCGCTGCTGGCTGGCGCCCAGGATCAGCGCCGATTGCGGAACGACGACCGCGTCCTTGATGCTGCGCAAGGTCATGCGCGCCATGACGTATTGGCCTGGCCACAACTGCTGCTGCGCATTGGCGAACACGCCCTTGACGCGGATCGTGCCGCTTTGCGAGTCGACCGCGCTGTCGATGAAACTGACCTTGCCGGTCAGGGCCGGTGCTGCGGCCTGAGCCGCGCCGGGCCCGCT
>JBAQUQ010000367.1:0-13872 GCA_049297615.1 Burkholderiaceae bacterium | reverse complement strand
CTGCGCGGCGTGGTCGGCGCGGCAGCCGGCATTCGCGAGGACGACGACCCCGAAGCGGCGCGCGCCAAGCTGCTCGCCGTCGCGGGCGACGCGAACGTGGCTGAGCGGCTGGCATCGGCCGTGGGCCTGAGCGAGGCGGCGTTTCCGCTGCACGAGGTGAACTGGGCCACGCGCAAACTTCTCGAACGCCTGGCATTGAGCACACCCGTGATCGCCTTCGTCGACGACGTCCACTGGGCCGAGCCCGCCTTTCTGGACCTGCTCGAACACGTGCTGGATACCGCCGGCGGCGCGCCCATCATGTTGCTGGCCACGGCGCGCCAAGATGTACTGGAGAAAAGGCCGCAGTGGTCGCAACGGCAAGGCGCGACGCGCTTATTGCTCGGTCCGCTGAGCGACGCGGCATCGGCCCTGGTCATTGAAAACCTGTTGGGCTCGACGGGCCTGCCGCAGGACGTGGTGGCGCGCATCGTTGTCGCTGCAGAGGGCAACCCCTTGTTCATCGAGCAGATGTTGTCGATGCTGCTCGACGCCGATGTGCTGCGCCAGGTCGACGGGCGTTGGGTGCGCGGGCAGGGTGACGCCAACATCGACGTGCCGCCGACGATTCACGCCCTGCTCGAGGCGCGCTTGGACAATCTGGGCCGTGAAGAGCGCGTCGCCGTCGAGCCCGCGTCGGTGATCGGCCTGGAGTTCGCGCAGCGCGCCGTCGAATCGCTCACTCCCGAAGCGATCCGCGCGACCCTGGCCCAACAACTGAGCGCCTTGGCACGCAAACAGTTCATCGACCCGGCGACTTCACGCGACGCCGAGACGATCTACCGCTTCCACCACCAATTGGTTCGCGACACGGTCTACAGCGGCCTGCTCAAGCGCACCCGCGCGACCCTGCACATTCAGTTCGTGCGCTGGGCGGATCGCATCAATGCCGATCGGGATCGCGCGCTGGAGTTTCAGGAAGTCCTGGGCTATCACCTCGAGCAGGCGCACCGGTATCTGGCCGAACTCGGGCCCTTGGATGAACAAGGTGTGGCGGTCGGCGCGGATGCGGCAAGGCGCTTGGCGGGGGCGGGCAAGCGCGCGTCGGCGCGCGGTGACATGCATGCGGCGGCCAACCTGTTCCGGCGCGCGGCGGCGCTGTTTGGCCAAAGCGATCCTGAACGCTTGGAACTGCTGCCCCAGTTCGGCCAGACGCTGATGGACCTGGGTGACTTTCAAGCTGCGAACGAAGTTCTGGCCGAGGCGATCGGTCTTGCCGATCGCCAGGGCAATCGGCGCATCAAGATTGCTGCCCAATTGGTGGAAATATGGGTGCGAAGGTACACGGCTGAACCCGGCCCTTGGACCGACGACGCACTGCGCATGGCGTCCGAGGCCGTGCCCTTGCTCGAGCACGATGCAGCACACCTGGAGCTCGCCTCGGCGTGGCGCTTGATCGGCTTGGCGCACGGCATCGCGGGGCGCTATGGCAAGGCCGGCGACGCCGCTGCACGCTACACAGCGCATGCACGCCTGGCCGGCGCGAAGGAACTGGTGGAACGCAGCGCAGTGAGCCTGGCGACGAACGCCTTGCTGGGCCCGACACCCGTGCCCGAGGCGATCACGCAGTGCGAAGGCATTCTTGCTTCTGGGCTTGCCGACCGACTCGTTCACGGAATCGTTATGTGCACGCTGGGGCCGCTGCGGGCGATGCAAGGCGAGTTCGAGCAGGCTCGCACGCTTTGCCACGGTGGGCGGGCGCTGCTACGCGATCTCGGTCAAGGCGTCGACGCTGCCTCGACCGCCATCGAACTGGTGATGGTCGAGTTGCTGGCAGGCGACCTCGCAACTGCGGAAAAGGAACTGAGGTCGGACTGCGATGCTCTGGCTCGAATGGGCGAGACATTCTTTTTCTCGACCATGGCGGCGCGTCTGGCGCGCGTCGTTCGCGACCAGGGCCGTGACAGCGAGGCGCTGCAGTGGCTGGAAACCGCTGAAGGCGCTGCTGCTGCCGACGACGTCGAAGCGCAGGCCTTATTGCGTTCGACGCGTGCACCCATCCTGGCCCGCCTGGGGCAGACCGCGCAGGCCTTGCAACTTGCCGACGAAGCGGTTGCGCTGGCGCGCCAGACCGACGCGATGACGCTTCAGGCCAGTTGCTTCGCAGAACTCGCCGCGGTGCTGCACCTGGCGGCGCGCCCCGCCGACGCGCGCCAGGCCATTGCCGAGGCGATTGCCCTGTCCGTCGCTAAGGGCGACACCGTGTCCGCCTCGCGCTGGACCGCCTGGGCGGGTGGGCTCGGCTGAGGCAGTCGTGGAATGGGGTCGGGGTGGCGCCTGCGCCGGACAGGTTTACTTGGCCCGGGTACTGCCATTGTCGATGTGCCACATTTCGATCGTCCCCTCGCCACCGCCGGGGCCATAGGGCTTCTTCGGGAAGTTCGTGCGCTTGGCGATACAGGGAACGCCGGGGCTCGGGATGCCGGGGACGACCTTTGCGACGCCCTTCTTCATGTAGCACTCCTGGACCGGTGCGTAAACCGGCGCGGTGTCGTCCGGGCAATGGCTGTATTCGACAATCACCTTGTTGATGTTCGGCGCCTTCGGCTTGTAGTAGGAAGACGTGGTGGTCGTGACAGCGGGCTGGAAAAGTGAAGCGTTCAGGCGAATGATCTGGATCCGGATCGGCGGCGGAGGCGGCGGCGGGTAGGACGTGGTGGTGGTCGCGGTCGTGACCGTGGTCGTGCAGGCCAGTTCGGAGGCACTCGGGATGTCCGCCCTGAAGTACCGGCACTCGGAGTCCTTGGCGAAATTGCTGGAGGCGCAGGAAGGGTCTATTGCGCCGACGAATTCCCTGAGCCGCGCTGCGGTCGCCTGCCCAGCGGGGATGGTCGCGGAAAACCCCTCGGGATTGTCCGGCGAGGTGTTGGGGGTGGCTCCCGCGCCGGTGAATATCGTGCTTCCGGCATTGGAAATGTAGCTCGAGACCTCTTTATCGTCCGGGGCAGTGAGCGTCGTGAAAGCCCTCTTGGAGATCGACTCGATGTCCTCGCGCTCGCTGTAGCTGTCGCCGCTTTCGTATTCGGCGAATTTGGTCTTGGTCGAAAACTTGATCTTGTCGCCGTCAGTGGGCGTCGTGAAGATCACGGTGAAGGTCAAGACCGGATCGAGCGGGGTCAAGATCTTGTTGATCGTGCACTCGACAGCGGTCGGGTCTGGCAGGGCGGGGTAGACCGGGGTGGGGATAAAGCAAGTCACGTCGCCGCTGAAACCGAAGAAATCGGCCGTGCTCAGAGCCGGCACATCCTCGTAGCCCAGCCGTTTCGTGACCTTGGTCTTGCCGGTGAGCTTCAAGAACTTCAGGGTGTCATCGCCACTGACGTTTTCGACCCTGATCTCGTAGGCGACCAAGCCCGGTGCAGCACGGCCGGCAACGCTGAGCGATGCGCTCGCGGGCGTCGAAGTCACCGTGATCTTCGCGTCCCTGCCCTTGGCGAACACCCCTTGGCCGAACGTCAGCGACGCGGCCGCCAGAAGCAGCAGTAGTTTCAGGTTTCGCATGATTTTTTCCTTGATTGCCTAAATTGCTCGCTCGAAACATTGCCGTGAGCGCGGCCGCAGCAGGTGCTGGCTTCGATCGTGCGCTCGACGCCCGCAGGCTGCGGGCGGCCAGGACATATCGCGCCATGCATATTGGTCGGTGCAGGAATCTTCACAATCCCTAATTCTAGGGAAGGGAAAACACCAGGGAGGCGGGATTGATCATTCGTCAACTGAGGCTTGACGGCGCCGTCGGATTCACCGCTGCGAGCAAAACCAGAAAATCATGATCCGGTCGCGGTTTCGCCGACCCTAGACTCCTCGACGCAAATCACTCGATCGGCTGGAGACATGAAAAACGCTTTCGCAGTTGCTTTCGCATTCGGCGGCGTATGCGCGCTGACTGCTTTCGAGTCACAGGCGCAAACGCCCGCGGCGCCCGGTTCCGCACGGCTCGACCCGGTGGTCATCAGCGTCGAACGCCGCGGTCAAACGACATTCGATGCCCCGGCAGCGATCTCAGCGGTGACGCGCGAGACGATCGAAGCAGGCGGCGCGCAGGTGAACCTGTCCGAGGCGCTGAGCCGGGTTGCGGGCATCACGGTGCTGAACCGGCAGAACTATTCGCAGGACCTGCAGTTGTCGATTCGCGGCTTCGGCTCGCGCTCGACCTTCGGCATCCGCGGCGTGCGCCTCATCGTCGACGGCATTCCCGCGACCATGCCCGACGGGCAAGGCCAGGCGTCGAACATCACGCTGACCTCGGCCGGGCGCATCGAAGTGCTGCGCGGCCCGATGGCCCAGCTCTACGGCAACGCCGCGGGCGGCGTGGTGCAGGTGTTCACCGACATGGACGTGGACCGTCCGACGACCACCGCAAGCGGCTCGATCGGCCCTTACGGGCAGAAGAAGGCGGGTCTGAAATTCGGCGCGGCCGGGCCGAATGACGCGGTGAGCCTGGATGCATCGAGCTACCACAGCGACGGTTTTCGACCGCACAGCAATGCCCAGCGCGACCAGATCAATGGCAAGTGGCAGCATGAGGTCAACCCGGACACGCGCTTCAGCCTGGTGATCAATTCGCTGGATCAGCCGGTGTCGCTGGACCCTCTGGGGCTCACCCGCGCGCAGTGGGAGCAGGGGATCCCCGCCGTGGTCACGCAAGATCCGCGCAAGTCGGTGCTGCAACGGCAGATCGGCAGCGTGCTCGAACAGCGCCTGGGCGAGGCGACGCAGTTGACGGCGCGAATCTACTTCGGCCAACGCGACCTGGACAACGCCTTGTCGATCCCGCTCAACGTCCAGCAAGCCACGCCCACCCACAGCGGGGGCATCGTCGTTTTCAGGCGCAGCTACCAGGGCCTGGGGGTGCAGTTGAGCCACGCCATCAAGTTCGACTCCGGCCGCTCGCTGCGTCTGGTGGGCGGCGTCGACGTCGACGAAAGCGACGAGGACCGCCAGGGCTACGAGAACAACCTCGGCGTGCGCGGCATTCTCAGACGCGACGAACGCAACCGCGCCGACAACCGCGACGTCTTCGCCCAAGGCAGTTTCGACTTCGACTCGATGTGGACAGCCACCGCAGGCCTGCGCGCGAGCCGTGTGCGATTTCGCAGCCAGGACTTCTACATCGTCACCGGCAACCCCGACGACAGCGGCAGCCTCAGCTACAGCGCCACCAGCCCGGTGTTGGGAGTCAGCTGGCGCGCGGCGCCGACGCTCAATGTCTACGCCAATGCCGGCCAGGGTTTCGAGACGCCCACCTTCAACGAGCTGTCGTACCGGCCGGGCGGCCTGACAGGGCTGAATACGCAGTTGAAGGCGTCGAAGAGCCGTCACCTCGAGCTCGGCGCGAAGTGGAAGTACGCCGGGTCGCAGCGCCTGGACGTCGCCGTGTTCGACATCGCGACGCGCGATGAAATCGTCGTCGACACGAATCTGGGCGGCCGCTCCACGTTCAAGAACGCCGGCAAGACGTCGCGGCGCGGCGTCGAGTTGTCGCATGTCGGCGAGCTTGGCGACACGCTGCACAGCACGCTCGGCGTGACGATGCTTCGGGCGCGTTTCAAGGAGGCCTTTGTCAGCGGCAGCGGTGCCGCCGCAGTCACCGTGCCGGCCGGCAATCACCTGCCCGGCACGCCCGAGCGCAACCTGTTTGCCGAACTCGCCTGGGCACCGCGCGGCGCCTGGGGTGGGTTCAACAGCGGCGTGGAAGTGGTGCGCACCGACAAACTCTACGTGGACGACCGCAACAGCGACGCGGCGCCGGCTGCCACCGTGCTCAATCTGCGCGCCGGCTTCCTGCAGGGTGTGGGGCCGTGGCAGTTCAGTCAACTGCTGCGCGTGGACAACGCGACCGACCGGAATTACGCCGGTTCGGTGATCGTCAACGAGGCCAACAGCCGCTTCTTCGAGCCGGCCATGCCGCGCAACTGGCTGGTGGCGCTCAAGGCGCGCTACGAGTTCAGGTAAGAATCAGAAGAACGCCTGAATCCCGGTCTGCGCGCGCCCGAGGATCAATGCATGCACGTCGTGCGTGCCTTCGTAAGTGTTCACCGTCTCCAGGTTGATCATGTGGCGCATCACGTGGTATTCGTCATGGATGCCGTTGCCGCCGTGCATGTCGCGCGCGCTGCGGGCGATGTCCAGCGCCTTGCCGCAGTTGTTGCGCTTGATGAGTGAAATCATCTCGGGCGCGGCGCGGCCCAGGTCGAGCAAGCGGCCGACTCTCAGGCAGGCCTGCAAGCCCAGGGTGATTTCGGTCTGCATGTCGGCGAGCTTCTTCTGGATCAACTGCGTTGCAGCCAGCGGCCGGCCGAACTGTTGCCGTTCCAGCGCGTACTGGCGCGCCGCGTGCCAGCAGAATTCGGCTGCGCCCATGGCCCCCCAGGCGATGCCGTAACGCGCCTTGTTCAGGCAACCGAACGGGCCCTTCAGGCCGTTCACCCCTGCCAGCAGGTTCGCCTGAGGCACAAAGACGTCGTCCATCACGATCTCGCCGGTGATGCTGGCGCGCAAGCTCAGCTTGCCTTCGATCTTCGGCGCACTCAGACCCTGCATGCCGCGCTCGAGAATGAAGCCGTGAATCGCCTCCTGGCCGCCGACACGACCGTCCGGGTCCTGGCGCTTGGCCCAGACGATGAACACATCGGCGACGGGCGAGTTCGTGATCCACATCTTGCTGCCCTTGAGCAGGTAGCCTCCGTCCACCGGCTTGGCGCGCGTCAGCATGCTGCCGGGGTCCGAACCGTGGTTGGGTTCGGTCAGGCCAAAGCACCCTATCCATTCCCCCGTGGCGAGCCTGGGCAGGAATTTTTCGCGCTGCGCCTCGCTTCCATAGGCGTGGATCGGGTGCATCACGAGCGAGCTCTGCACGCTCATCGCGCTGCGGTAGCCGCTGTCGACGCGTTCGACTTCGCGCGCCGCCAGGCCGTAGCTGACATGATTCACGCCTGCACAGCCGTAGCCGGTTATCGTCGAGCCCAGCAGGCCGAGCGCGCCCATCTCGTTCATGATGCTGCGATCGAAGGTCTCGTGGCGCGCGGCCATCAGGATTCGCGTCTGCAGGCGCTCCTCGCAGTATTGGCGCGCTGCATCGCGCACGGCGCGCTCGTCGTCGCTGAGTTGCTCGTCGAAGCGAAATGGATCGTCCCATTGAAACGCTGTGGAAGTTGTTGCCATGGCTGAAGCCCGCTGCTGGTCGTTCGGCCGATGATAAGTTGGACAATCGCCGCTGGCGCGCGCACGCCAGGAGCCTGACATGAATCCATTGATCGAAATCATTACCCTGGCCGGTGGTTGTTTCTGGTGCCTCGAGGCCGTCTACGAACAGGTGCGCGGCGTCACGGCTGTCGAATCAGGCTACAGCAATGGGCAGGCGAAAAATCCGTCGTATGCACAGGTGTGTACAGGCCGCACCGGCCATGCCGAAGTGGTGCGGGTGAGTTTCGACACGGCGCAAATCAACCTGCGCCAGGTATTGGAGATCTTCTTCGTCGTGCACGACCCGACCACCCTGAACCGCCAGGGCAGCGACAAGGGCACACAGTACCGCTCGGGCATCTACTTTCACAGCGACGCGCAGGAGCGCATTGCCCGCGAAGTGCTGAATGAGGCCAACCAGCACCACAACGGCAAGGTGGTCACCGAAATCGTCGCGTTAGACAATTACTCGCGCGCCGAAGACGAACACCAGCACTACTTCGCGAACCACCCGAGCCAGGGCTATTGCATGTTTGTGGTGTTTCCCAAGGTCGAGAAGTTTCGCCAGACGTTCAGGAGCTTGGCGCTTCCTTAGCGCCCCCAGGGCCGGGCCACCCCAGCCCGCCCCCCGTGGGGAGTCAAGGAAAGTGGCAAAGCCACATTTCCTTGAGAGTGAGCAGCTACGGCGCGAGGCGCTCGCGCAACCACACGCCTTCGGCCAGCCGGTAGACGAGCCGGTCGTGCAGACGCGACTTGCGGCCTTGCCAGAATTCCCAGCGATCCGGCACGAGGCGAAAGCCACCCCAATGCGGCGGGCGCGGCGGATTCAGAAGGTACTGTGCGCTCACTTTTGCGGCGTTGGCCACGAGCACGGCGCGCGAGCTGATCGTTTCACTTTGCGGCGAGGCCCAGGCGCCGATGCGTGAGTCGAGCGGGCGCGTCTTGTAATAAGCATCGGATTCGGCGGCCTCCGTATGCGCGACACGGCCTTCGATACGCACCACGCGCTCCAGTTCGACCCAATGGAATTGCAGCGCGGCAAAGGGGTTGGCGGCCAGCTCGCGGCCCTTGCGGCTTCGGTAGTTGCTGAACCACACCAGGCCACGCGCATCGTGGCCCTTGAGCAAGACAACTCGCGTCGACGGCCGAGCGTCGGCGCCGACACTGGCCAGAGTCATCGCCGTCGGCTCGGGCAGCCCCGCATCGAGCGCTTGTTGAAGCCACAGCTCGAACTGCAGCCGCGGGTCGGCTGCCGTGTCGGCTTCGTCGAGCTCGGCGCGCTCGTAACTGGTGCGCAAATCGGCAAGGCGATCGGTGAGGCTTTTCATGGCCTGTCGAGTATAGGCAGGCGCAGGCGCAACGTCGAAGTGCGCCAACACTGCGCAATGCTCGAGCAGCCTCATCCATATTGCGTACGGGGAAGGCCTTAGGTACACGTCCCACTTCCTGAATCGGCTCGCTGCTTCCATGCTTGCGGTGTAGGAGCGTGCCGTCCCCGGGTTCGGCCGTATCAGCACATCAACAGGAGGGCGCATGACGGTTCGGCCGGCGGTGATTGTCTTGGCGGCAGGCAAGGGGACGCGCTTCAAACAAGAGGAGCACAAGCCCGCACAGCGCAAGCCCGGGGATCACAAACTGGCCCAGGGTCTGGGCCCCTACAGCGTGCTGGGCACGACGCTGCGCCGCGCCATCGCCAGCCAGTTGCCGGTCGTCGTGGTGGCGAGCGAGCCGCTGGCCGAGCTTGCCCGGCGCAGCATCGCGTCGCGCGACGTCATCATCGTCCCCGAAGTCGGCACGCCCGGTTTCGAGGCACTGGGCATGGGTTACTCGATTGCGATGGGCGTGATGGCGCGCGCCGACGCCGGTGGCTGGCTCATCCTGCCCGGCGACATGCCCCTGGTGCGTCCTGCCACCTTGATCGCGGTGGCGCGCGAACTCACCCAGCACCCGGTGGTCTACGCCCAGTACAAAGGGCGGCGCGGCCACCCGGTGGGCTTTGCCGCCGAGCTGTATTCCGAGCTGGCGATGTTGACGGGTGACGACGGGGCGCGCCGAATCGTGTCGCGCTATCCGGCGCTGGGCCTCGAGCTCGACGACCCCGGCGTGCTGGTGGACATCGACACCGAGAGCGATCTGGATCGCCTGCGCGAGGCGCTGGATACGGCGCCGATACCGCTGTCGGACTCGTAGGCCGGCTCGCCGCTACGCCACCAGGCCGGCGCGGCGTGCCAGCGCTTCGAGCCTTTCGATCTCGCGGTCGCGAATGCCGTGCACGCGCAGCGCTGCGGCGGTCTCCAGCAAGTACTCGAGCGTGCTGCCGTAGCGCCCGCTGGCGCTGCGCAATATCTGCACGAGGTGTGTATCGCTGATCTTGCCGGTGTGCTGCGGGCTCGCACGCGTCAGGGTGAAAGCGAGCGCGACGACCGGGCCTTCGGGGGTGCGGCAGCGCACCCATGCCGGGTCGTACACGCCGGTAGGCATTTCGCGGAACCAAAGGCGTTCCAGTTCGGCGCTGGCATTGGCCTTCGGCACTCGATAGACGAACCCGCGGCACGACCCGCCCGAAATCAGCGCGAATACCAAACCCGGGCACTCCGGTGTTCCTCGGTTGACGCGTGAACGCATTTGCAGGGCACGGTGCCAGCCGTGCACCCACGCCGCGCGGCGTTCAATGGCCTCGAACTCCGGGCGCCAGATGAGGGACGCGTAGCCGAACACCCAGAGGTCGTGCCGCCCGCCCCAGGCCTGCATCGTGCGGTCCAACAGGGCCTGCGGATCGCGCAGCGGCGTGACGCCATGGCTCATGTTCATGGCCGTACTTTAGGCTGGCGGCGCTGCCTTGCCCTGCGCGGGACCGCATGCTCGCGCCTGCGCCGCGGCGGCGCCCGGAGTTCACGGCGACGCGGCGAGCGCCCTGAGCCGCTTGATTCACGCACCGGCCTGTGCTACACAAGATTCCCTGCACCCTCGGCGCAAAGGACTCGGCATGGAACGACGGCTGGCATCGGCTCTGGTCACGCTCTGGGTGTGCAGCGCTTGCGGGGGTAGCTCCGGCGGAGCTGCGACAGGGGCAGCGCCAGGGGTCCCCGCGCCAGCCGCAGCCCTGGACGCACGCGTCAAGTCCGACATGGTGCGAGCCGCCCCGCTGGTGGCCAATGTGCACTCGAGCCTGCTGGGCATCCTCAATCCGGGGTCGGTCGCGGCGCAAGGCGTCACGCTCGTCGCCGATTCAACGCCGGGCGCTGCCCCGAACACATTCAACTTCAGCGGCCCCTACGACGGCAATGGCGACGGCTACAACGAATCGACGCTCAGCGGACGCGTCAGCTTTGCGGGCGATCCGGCGACGACCTGGTCATCGCTCGAAGGCAACGCGACGATCGACATCGGCATTCCCCTGATCGGTCATGTCTACTCCGCGACGGTGGCTTTCAGCGTCACGTCGAGCGAAATCCGGGTCAGCGGCTACGGTGCACTGACCAATCCGCTCAATGGATCGACGAGCTCGGTCGAGTATTCGAGCAGCGAACCGATGGTCATAAACCAGCCCGGTGTAGCTGTCGGCGCGACGGCCAATGCTTGCGGATACAGCCTGCACGGCACGGCCGTTGTGCGCACGGCCGACTCGACCGGCACTCTGGTCTCGTCGTGGCTGTTCGACCGCGCGAGCCCGATCGCAACGGTGCGCAATGCGGTCTACACGGCGCCGGGCGGCCAAGCCACGGCGCTGCCCGATTCGAGCGCGGATCTTCGCTGCGGCGGTAGCGGCTCTGCGAACGACTGGATCGCCGTCTACGACCAGGAGTGGGTTTGCTTGCCCAGGGAAAGCGGGAAAGCGCGCCTGACGATCACCGCGACCGGGGCGTCGACCCTGTCGATCGTCGATGAAGACCCGCCGGGGTCGGGAGCCTCGAATACTTTCACAGCAACCATCGTCGGCAGCAGTGCGCACGCGATGCAGGGCTTCTTCGAGGCCGGACCACCGGGCTTCCGGTATCGCGAGGACTTCACCTGGACCCTGCTCAAGGACGGCAGCTTCTCGCAGTACTCGGTGTTCAACTTCTTCGAAGGCCCCAATACAGGCAAGGGCGGTATCTGCAGCGCCACCGCCCGGCGCAGCCCTTAGCGGGTCTCTGTTCAGCGCGTTGCCAGGCCACGGCGTGGCTCACAATCCAGGCTCCCGTGATACCCAGGGCCACGCGATGAAGCCAGCCGTCGTTGAAGTCACCTCGCGAATTCGCGAGCGCAGCGCCGCCACGCGAAGCGCCTACCTGCAGGGAATCGACGCGGCGGTGGCGCGGCCGCGCGGCGCCGAGCGCATGGGCTGCGCGAACGTCGCCCACGCCTTTGCCGCGCTGCCGAGCCAGGACAAGCTGCGTGTCGTTGCGCAGCGCGCACCCAACATCGCCGTGGTCACGGCGTACAACGACATGCTGTCGGCGCATCAGCCCTACGAGGGATTTCCGGCGCTGATTCGCGACGAGGCGCGCAAACTCGGGGCGACCGTCCAGGTGGCCGGCGGCGTGCCTGCGATGTGCGACGGCGTCACGCAAGGCCTGCCGGGCATGGAGCTGAGCCTGTTCTCGCGCGACACGATCGCCATGGCCACGGCGATTGCGCTGACGCACGATGTCTTCGACGCAGCCCTGCTGCTCGGGGTGTGCGACAAGATCGTGCCGGGCCTGCTGATCGGTGCGCTGCACTTCGGCCACCTGCCCTGCGTCTTCGTCCCCGCGGGGCCGATGAGCAGCGGCTTGAGCAATACGGCCAAGTCCAAGGTGCGCGAAGACTATGCGCAGGGCAAGGTCGGGCGCCCAGAGTTGCTCGAGGCGGAATCAGCGGCCTACCACGGCGCGGGGACATGCACCTTCTACGGCACGGCCAACAGCAATCAGATGCTGCTCGAAGCGATGGGCCTGCACGTGCCGGGCGCCGCATTCGTGCACCCGCACGCTGCGCTGCGCGAATCCCTGACGCGTGAAGCGGTGCGCAGCGTGTTGGCGCTTCGGCAAGGGCCGCGTTTCACGCCGATCGGCCGGCTCGTCGACGAGCGCGTCATCGTCAACGCGATGGTCGCCCTGCTCGCCACCGCAGGCTCGACGAATCACCTGATCCATTGGGTCGCCGTCGCGCGCGCCGCGGGCATCCTCATCGACTGGACCGACTTCGCCGACCTCTCCAAAGCCACGCCGCTGCTGGCGCGCATCTACCCGAACGGCAGCGCCGACGTGAACCAGTTTCAAACCGCGGGTGGGCCGGGCTTCGTGATCCGCGAGTTGCTCGATTGCGGCTGCATGCATGCCGACGTGGCCAGCGTCGCCGCAGGCGGTGTGCGCGACTACGCCACAGTTGCGCAGCGGCGCGGTGAGCAATTGCACTGGAGCGCGTTGCCGCCCCAGAGCGGCGATGCGTCCGTGCTGCGCCAGGCCAGCGAGCCATTCAGCGCTGAGGGCGGCTTGAAACTGCTGCGTGGCAACCTGGGTCGCGCCGTCATCAAGGTCTCGGCAATACCCGACGATCGCCACGTCATCGAAGCGCCGGCGATCGTGTTCGATGCGCAAGAGGAATTGCTCGCCGCATTCAAGGCCGGCCGCTTGCAACGCGACTTCGTCGCCGTCGTGCGCTTCCAGGGTCCGCGCGCGAACGGCATGCCCGAACTGCACAAACTCACGCCGCCACTGGCCGTGCTGCAAGGGCAGGGCTTCAAAGTGGCGTTGGTGACGGATGGGCGGATGAGCGGTGCTTCGGGCAAGGTCCCTGCGGCCATCCACCTGAGCCCCGAGGCGCTGGCAGGCGGCGCCTTGGGCAAACTGCGCGACGGCGACATGGTCCGGCTCGACGCGCTGGCGGGAACGCTTGACGCCCTGGTCAAGCCCAGTGTCTGGGCGGGGCGTGAAACGGCCTCGTTGGACAGCGCGCAGGCCCAGGGCAATGGACGCGGCCTGGGTCGCGAGCTCTTCGCCGGCATGCGGCGCAATGTGCTCAGTGCCGAAGAAGGCGCGTGCACCTGGCTTTGACGAGAGGACCTGACAGCACAATGGTGATTCGCATGGACACACTCGAGCTTGCCAACCACGGCCTTGTCATCCCCGTCATCGTGCTCGACGACATCACGGTGGCCGTGCCGCTGGCGCGCGCCCTCATCGCAGGCGGCGTGCGCGTCCTGGAAGTCACGCTGCGCACGCCGGTCGCGCTGCGCTGCATGGAGGCGATCACGAAGGCAGTGCCCGAAGCCATTGTCGGTGCGGGCACGGTGCGCAGCATCGCCGACGCGCGCGCCGCGAAGGACGTGGGCTGCCAATTTGCGGTGAGCCCGGGCTACAGCGGCGACATCGCCGCCGAGTGCCGCAAACTCGATCTGCCCTTGCTGCCCGGTGTGGCCACCGCCAGCGAAGTGATGCAGGCCAACGCCGACGGCTACCACTTCCTCAAGTTTTTTCCAGCCAGCGCGGCGGGCGGCATTCCGATGTTGAAAGCGCTTGCCGGTCCCTTCCCCGACGTGATGTTCTGCCCCACCGGTGGCGTCAGCCTGGAAACCGCGCCTCAGTACCTGGCCCTGCCCAATGTGAAGGTGTGCGGCGGCTCGTGGCTCACGCCGGCGGATGCAGTGGCGCGCGGCGACTGGGCCCGCATCAGCACGCTGGCGCGCGC
>JBAQUQ010000366.1:0-20343 GCA_049297615.1 Burkholderiaceae bacterium | reverse complement strand
GCCGCCGCCATTGGTCACGATCGTCAGAACTTCGCTGCGGTTGCCGCGAAAGCGCGCCAGCGTCTGCGCCGCCATGAACAGATCCTGCATGGTGTCCACGCGCAGCATGCCGGCACGGCGGATGGCGGCGTCGAAGACGATGTCGGAGCCCGCCAGTGCGCCGGTGTGCGACGCCGCAGCCTGGACGCCGTGCCCGGCGCGACCGGCCTTGACGACGATCACCGGCTTGTTGCGGGCCGCGGCGCGCGCCGCCGACATGAATTTTCGAGGGTGCTCGATCGACTCGATGTAGAGCAGACACGCCCGGGTCGTGGAATCGTTGGCCAGGTAGTCGAGCAGGTCGCCGAAGTCGACATCGGCGTGTTCGCCGAGCGACACCAGGTGCGAGAAGCCGATGCGCCGCGACTTGGCCCAGTCGAGCATCGCCGTCACCAAGGCCCCCGATTGCGAGACGAAAGCCAACTCTCCGGGCAGTGCATCGGTGTGCGCGAAGCTCGCGTTCAGGCCCGATTCCGGTGTCATCAAGCCCAGGCAGTTGGGGCCGAGCAGACGCAGCACGAAGGATCGCGCCGCCTCCAGCGATGCCTTCTTCTGCTGCGCCGTGAGCCCTGCGGTCATCACGACGGCGGCGCGCGTACCGGCCGCGCCGAGCTCGGCGATCAGCCCCGGCACGCTGGCCGGCGGCGTGCAAATCACGGCCAGGTCGGCCGGCGCAGGCAAGTCGGCGACGCGTCTGAACACCCGCTCGCCACCGAGTTCGCGGTGTTTCAAATTCACCGCATGCACCGGTCCGGTGAAGCTGCCGCTGCGCAGGTTGCGCCACACCGTGGCCCCGACGCTGCCGCTGCGCGGTGACGCGCCGATCACCACGACGGAGCGCGGCGCGAGAAGGCGGTCGAGGTTGCGGATGCTCATGCGGGTCCAGTGGAATCGTGAAGGATTCGCTTGCGCGAACCGGGAACAGGGCAATGCGGCGTGCAGTGCGCTCTGTTAATGCATCACCAGCACGGGCACGGTGCTGCGCGCCAGCACCTGTTGCGTGTACGAGCCGAACAGCAAGCGGCCGACCGCGCCGCGGCCGTGTGTCACCATGACGATCATGTCGCAATCGTATTGCAGCGCGGCGTGCACGATCGCCTGGGCGACATCCGACGTGTGCTCGAAGTGGCCGTCGAAAACGACTCCGGTGCGCCGCGCCTGTTCTTCGAAGCGGCGCAGCAGTCGCTGCGCGCGTTCCACGGCGAGCAACTCCTGGACGCTCGCAGTCGGGCCCTGCGCCTGCGCGTTCGCGCCGGACGATGGCGAAGGCACGGGCACGGGCGGCTCGGCGATGAAACCGGCGATCGCCGCGCCGAGCTGGCTCGCCAGCGCGATGCCCACGTCGATTGCACGCGGCGTGAGTTCGGCGCCGTCCAGCGGCACGAGCAAGCGCTTGAACATCGATGCAGGGTTGGCCGACATTGCACAAAGCCTAAACGGGATCGGGATGCGCCGCCTTGACATCGCTCAATGGGCCGCATCGACCGCGAGCCAAGGCAACCGCCTGCGCGCGAGCCCTGCCCCAAGCGCCGCCGCGCGCATCGCTCGCCCCCTTGATTTCGCGCAACGCGCACACACCTGGTATGCCTAGAGTGACCGGCGGCGGTGCTGCCGGCACCGCGATCCGAGCTACTTTTGGACAGGAGTTCCAGATGAACAACTTGACCCGTTTCGAACGCGAACTGGTCCCCGACTTTTTCCGTCGCTTCGCCCAGCCCCTGTCAGTGGACGTCGAGGCGCCCGGCGAGATCCGTGTCGACGTCACCGAACAGGAAAAGGAATACCTGGTGCGCGCCGAAATCCCCGGCGCGAAGAAGGACGACATCCGCGTGCAGATCGACCGCAACGCAGTGTCGATTCGCGCCGACGTGAAAAAGGAGCAGGAAAGCAAGAGCGGCCGCATGCTGCTGAAGGAAACCTATACCGGCAGCAGCTCGCGCGCGTTCACCTTGGCGCATGAGATCGACGACAAGGCGGCGATCGCGAAGCTGGAGAACGGCGTGCTGACCCTGACCCTGCCCAAGCGCACCGGCGCGGGCAGCAAGCTGCTGCCCATCGGTTGACGTTGCGCCTGGCGCCGGTCTGAGGCTGCGCTGTCACCGCACCGTGCACGAAGCATCCGCTGCGCCCGCAACGCCTGTGGCGGGCGCAGCTTCTGCCTTGTCGGACGTGCACGGCATGGACGCGTGCACGCCCAAGCAGATTGCGCAGCGCCTCAATCAGTTCTGCGTCGTCAAGGCCGAGCTGCCCTTCTTGACCCTGTGGTGACTGGGCACGCTTGCCGGGGCCTTCATCGGCCTGGGCGCGCCTGTTCGCCCTGATCGCCAGCGGCGCTTCGCTCGGTTTCGCGGCCACGAGACTCCTCGGCGGCCTTGCCTTTTCGCTCGGCCTGATCCCGGTGATCGTGGCCGGCGCCGAGCTGTTCACCGGTAACAAGCTGCTGGCGTTTGGGGTGGGCGAGCGGCTGCCTCGGCACACGCAGCGCCCCCGGTTAACAAGCGGCGCAAGCAAGCGCAATGCGCCGTTAAGAGTTCGATAAGACGCCGCAGCGAACATGCCAGCCCAGGAGATGCCATGCAATCTAACGCCCTTTTCAGGACCACCAGCGCCGTCGCGTGCGCCCTCGTCGCCTATGCGTCCCTTGGGTACGCGCTCGTCGCCCATGCGCCGCTCGCCTACGCGGCGACGCCCAGCGAAATGCTCGCGGGCTACACCGCGCAGGCTGGCGTGCCCGCCCAAGCACAACGCGGCCAACAATTGTTCACCGCGCGGCACGGCCGCGAATGGAGTTGCTCGTCGTGCCACGGCGCCGTTCCGGTTCAGGCGGGCAAACACGCCGGCACCGGCAAGGTGATCGCCGCGCTGGCCATGGCCTACAGCGCGGAGCGTTTCACCGACCCGGCCAAGGTCGAGAAATGGTTCCGGCGCAACTGCAACGACGTGATGGGCCGTGAATGCACGCCCGCCGAAAAAGCCGACGTGCTGGCCTGGCTGCTGACGCTCCAGCCCTGAAGCGCCGAATGTCCATTGACTGTTCTCACGGAGGCTCGCAATGCCATCGACTTGGTTTTCATGTCCTGAGATCAGCCCCGCAGCCAGGTTGATTCGAAACTCGCTGTTCGGCCTGGGCGGCCTCTGGCTGGCTGCCGGGCTGGCCGGCCAGGCACGCGCCGACGGTCCTTCAATCGCCGCGGTCTCGCTGCCGCCGTTGTATCGAACCGAATGCGCGGCTTGCCACATGGCTTACGCGCCGGGTTTGCTTCCCGCAGCCTCTTGGCAATATCTGCTCGACAACCTGCCGCAGCACTTCGGTACCGACGCGTCGCTCGACACGGCAATCGCCGCGGAGTTGTCGAAGTGGCTGCAAGACAATGCTGCCGGGTTCAGGCGCGTGAGGCGCGAATCCGCAGCGCCGGCCGAGGGCCGGATCACGCGATCGGCGTGGTTCGTGCGCGAGCATCGCGAGGTGTCCGCCGAGGTCTGGCGGCGTGCGTCGGTCGCCAGTCCCGCCAATTGCGCTGCCTGCCACCAGGCCGCCGCGCAGGGGCGTTTCGGCGAAAACGAGATCCGAATCCCGAAGTGAGCAGCACATGAAAGACCGCAACAACCCTTCCATCCTGGTCTGGGACGCGCCGGTGCGCGTGTTCCACTGGCTCATGGTGATTTGCTTCGTCGGCGCATTCGTCAGCGCCGAAAGCGAGCGCTGGCGGCTGCTGCATAACTCGCTGGGCTACACGATGGGCGCTCTGGTGGCCTTCAGATTGTTATGGGGCCTGATCGGCACGCGCCACGCCCGATTTGCCGGCTTCATCCGCGGCCCGCGTGCCGTGCTGGGCTATCTGCGCTCCCTGTTGCGTGGTCAACCCGAGCATCACGTGGGGCACAACCCCGCCGGTGCCTTGGCCATCGTCGTCCTGCTCGGCCTGGCCGTGGCCGTGACGGCGACGGGTTGGGCCGGCGAGGCGGAGCTCGGCGGCAGGTGGTCAGAAGCCGCGCACAAAGTGGCCGCAAACCTGATGCTCGCGGTAGTGCTGGTGCACGTCGCGGCTGTGCTGATCAGCAGTTGCTTGCACCATGAGAACCTGGTCGCGGGCATGTTGACCGGCCGCAAGCCCGGCGCGCCGGAAATGGGCATTCGCAATGCGTGGCGCAGCGTGGCGGTAGTCCTGCTCATGGCCGTGTTCGGCTTCTGGTGGCAGCAGTGGCAGGCCAGGCCGGCGGGGCCGGGTGCAGCGCATGCACAGCTTTCGTCTGTTGCGCATCAAACGCCCGAAGCCGACGCCCACTGACACTGTGCTGCCGGCATGTGCCTTGCTGCCGGGTTCCCGCCCCGAACCGGCGCCACCGACCGCTCCGCATGCGCATCCTGCTCGCCGAAGACGACCTGCTGCTCGGTGACGCCCTGCAGGCGGGTTTGCGCGAACGCGGCTTCCTGATCGACTGGGTACGCGACGGCAACGCCGCGCAACGCGAACTGCGCGGCCAGCCTTACGCCGCTGCCGTGCTCGACCTGGGCCTTCCGCTGATGGATGGCACCGAAGTTCTGGCCGCGCTGCGGCGGTCCCGCGCGACGGTGCCGGTGCTGGTGCTGACGGCACGCGACGCCGTGCCCGAGCGCATCCGCGGGCTCGATCTGGGCGCCGACGACTACGTGATCAAGCCGGTCGACCTGGATGAACTGGCGGCCCGATTGCGCGCCTTGGTGCGGCGTTCGCATGGCCAGCCGCAGGCGGGCCTGAGGGCGCGCGGCGTCGCGCTCGACCCCGCCTCGCGTTGCGTGACGCAGGAGGGCGTTGCGGTCACGCTGTCGATGCGCGAGTTCGACCTGCTGCACGCGCTGATGCTCAATGCCGGCCGCGTGCTTTCGCGAGAGCAGCTCGAACAGTCTCTGTACAGCTGGGGCCGGGAGGTCGAGAGCAACGCCGTCGAAGTTCACATCCATCACCTGCGGCGCAAACTCGGCAGCGAGCTGATCCAGACGGTTCGCGGCGTCGGCTACCTGCTGATGCGCGAAGGCGCGCCGTGATGGCGAAGCTGCCGGGCTCGCTGCAGGCCCGACTTCTGCTGCCGGTGCTGGGCCTGGTGGTGACGGTCTGGTTGCTCACCGCCACCATGACCTGGTTCGACGTGCGCCATGAACTGGATGAACTGCTCGATGCCCATCTCGCCCAGGCCGCGGCCCTGCTGGTGGCGCAACAGGCGCGTGAGGTCGAAGACGACGATCGCGGTATCGACGCGCCGAGCCTGCACCGCTATGCGCCCAAGGTGGCGTTCCAGGTGTTTCACGACGGAAGGCTCGCCCTGCGATCGACCAACGCGCCGGCCGCAGCGATGGTGCCGCTGGGCCAGGCCTTCAGGCCCGGTTTCATGACGGTGCAGATCGGCGGCATGGCCTGGCGCATGTTCGCTGCCTACGGCGCGCAGCGCGATGTGCAGGTGCTGGTGGGCGAGCAGGCGAGCTCGCGCGCTTCGATTCTGCGTGCCGTGTTGCGCGGCACGCTGTGGCCGCTCGTCCTGGCCCTTCCCGTGCTCGCAATCACCGTCGGGTGGGCGGTGCATCGCGGCGTGCTGCCGCTGCGCCGGCTCGGCCGCACGCTGGCGGCGCGCGACCCGAGCGCGCTCGAGCCTGTCGCGATGCCCGGCGTTCCCTCGGAAATGGCGCCGATGCTCGATGCGCTGAACCAGTTGTTGCGACGCATCGCCGCGATGCTCGACTCGGAGCGCCGCTTCACCGCCGACGCAGCGCACGAACTTCGCACGCCGATCGCCGCGATCCGCGCGCAGGCCCAGGTGGCACTTTCCACGGCCGACGACAGCGTGCGCCGCCGGGCCCTGCACTCCACGCTGCAAGGGTGTGACCGCGCGGCGCGGCTGGTCGACCAATTGCTGATCCTGGCCAGGCTCGACGCAGATTCGCGGAATCGCCCGGCCGTGGCGAGCATCGACTTGAGCACGCTGGTGCGCGGCGTCGCCGGCGAACTCGCACCGCAGGCGATCGCCGCGGGCCAGACCCTGGAGCTCGACGCCGCCCTGGCGTGCCCGGTGAGCGGCGATGAAACGCTGCTGGCGGTGCTGGTGCGCAACCTGATCGACAACGCGCTGCGCTACAGCACAGCGGGTGCGCGCGTGAACATCAGCGTGAAAGCCATGGACAGCCACACGGTGCTGGGCGTTGAAGACAGCGGGCCCGGCCTGCCCGAGGCCGACCGAAAGCGCCTCGGTGAGCGGTTCTTCCGCGTCGCCGGCAGCGGCCAAGGCGGCAGCGGGCTGGGCTGGTCGATCATGCGGCGCATTGCCGAGGTGCACGGCGCGCAACTCGAGGTCGGGCAGTCGAAGTCCCTGGGGGGGCTCGCGGTGCGCTTCATCGTCCCGACGGCACGAATGCATCGCTGAAGCACATCGCCTCGCCCAGCCCCTGCGTCAGAAATGCCGGCACCGCCGCTTCGACCATCTTTACCGAACCGCACACGTAGACCTCGTGCTCGCGCAGGTCGGGGAAGTCTTGCAGCATCGCTTCGTGGACCAGGCCGGTGCGGCCGGTCCAGGCGTCGGCGGCGTCGGGCTCGGACAACACCGCGACAAAGTGGAAGTGGCGATGGTCACGCTGCCACTGTTCGGCCAATTCGAGCGCGTACAGGTCGGCGCGCTTGCGCCCACCCCAGTACAACCACATCGGTCGCGCCACGCCGCGCGCGAACGCGTCTTCAACGATGCTCTTGACGGGCGCAAAGCCGGTCGCCCCGGCGACGAACAGGATGGGATGCGCGCTCTCGCGCAAGCTGAAGTCGCCCAGCGGCCCTTCGAAGCGCAAAGTGTCGCCGACTTTCATCTGCGTGAACACATGGCCGGTGAAAAGCCCACCGGGGATGCGTCGCACATGCAGTTCGATATGCCCCGTCACCTGGGGCGGATTGGCGAAGGAAAACGCACGCCGCTGGCCGTCGTCCAAAACGATATTGATGTACTGGCCGGCCTGGAAGGCCATCGTCTCGCCGCCGGGAAGGGCGAGGGTCAGGCGCACCAGGTCGGCCGAAAGGCGCTCGATGCGATCGACCCGCGCCACATGCTCTGCCATGGGCGGGCGCCGATGCGAGCTGCCTTCGACCTCGACCTCCAGGTCGGTCAGCGCCGTGGCGCAGCACATCAGCGCCTGGCCCTGGGCGCGTTGCGCGTCGCTCAGGGCACCGCGCTGGTAGGCGCCGTGGTCGACCTGGCCGTGCAGCACGGTGCAGCGGCACACGCCGCAGCCGCCGTTGCGGCACTCGAAGGGCAGCGCCAGGCCGTGGCGCAGGCCCGCTTCGAGGAGCGTTTCACCGCTGCGCAAGCGCACAGGCTCCCGGGCCGATGCAGACGGGTGAATCGTCAGCTGGAATTCGCCCGTGCGGCTGCGCCGCAAACCCGGCGGCAGCCAGGGCAAGGCGACGAGCAGGGCGGTGCCCGCGCCGACCAGGGCCCACACCTGGGCCAGGGGAAGGGCGTAGAACAGCGGGAACAGGGCGAGCAGGAACCAGTCGAATTGCAGCTCGGTGACCGCGACGCTCAGGTTTGCCGCGCCGCCCTGGCTCAGCGCCGGATGCAGCACGGACAACACGAGCAGAGTGAACAGCAGGCTCATCATGATCGGCCGCGGCGGGTTCGTCGAGGCCTTGGGTACGCGTTGCACATGGATGAACATCAGCAGCAACACGACCAGGGGGATGCCGATGTGCATGAAGGCGAGCAGGGAGAAGAAGCGGTCGTTGACGTTCGCCGGATGGATGAAGTTGCGACTCAGCGTGCCGCCGAAGCCGGGCAGCCAGTCGAGCCACTCGAAGCTCGCGACGATCACGAACTGCGCCATCTTGTCCCAGGGCAGCATGTAGCCATTGATTCCCGACACATAAACACCCCAGAGCAGGGCGACGCCGCTCACCCACGAGAACCAGCGAAAACCGCGAAAGCGATCGAAGGCGAAGTGGCGTGTCAGGTGCAGCAGCATCGTGATCACGATCGCGTCCGACGCGTAGCGGTGCACGCTGCGCAAGACGCCGCCCGCGAACCACTGGCGCTGCGTCAAGGCCTCGACCGACGTGTAGGCGTCGGCCACGCCGGTCTCGAAAAACGCGTACAGGTACAGGCCGCTGCCGCACACCACCCAGAACAGGAAGAAGCTGATCGCACCCAAGTGGTACAGCGGGTTGAGGCGGTCGCCGAAGATGCCGTTGAACAGCGCCTCGACGCGCATGAACAGCCATTGCAGCAGGGCTTGCAGGCGCCTGATCATGCGGCTCCTGCATGCGCCTCGCGCGAACGCATCGCTGCGATCACGACGACGATGAAGAGCAGGCCGCCGACGATCGCGACCAGCCCGCCCAGGCCCATCAGGCCCATGCCGGCGATCTCGGCAGCGCTGCGCAGCACCTGTTCAGCGCCGGCCACCTTGCGCTGCACGCCATAGCCGCCCGACCAGACCAGGCCGATGATGTGCATCATTTGGCCGGCGCCGTAGACCGCGGGCTGCCAGGTGGCGAGCCGGCCCTGCGGCGCGCGATAGCCCAGATGGGGCAGCAGCAGGTAGACCAGGCCCATCAAGGCCAGCGTGACGCCGACGATGCAGCCGTGGTAATGCGCCGGGATGCGAACGTTCGCCCCGGCGATGAAAACGCCGATCAGGCCCCCCGCGGCGAACAGCCCCATCGAGGCGAGCAGGGCGGAGCGCAGCGGACGCTGCACGGGATCGCACCGGTTGAGGCCGCGCAAGGCGACTCCGACCGCCAGCGCGATCGGCACGATGGCGAGCCCGCCTCCGATGCGCATCGCCCAGGTGTGCCAGTTGCGGTGTTCGACCGAGGCGATATCGTGCGCCAGGTAGGCCAAGGGCGTGACGAACACGCTGGCCAGGGCGAGAGCGAACAGGATCAGCGTCACGCGCGCACTCAGAGGCACGCGGGCCCCGCAAGCGCTGGCCAGCCACAGCCAGGCGACGAGCATCAGCAGCGTCCAGCTGAACTGCAGCGCATGGCCGCCGCCCCAGAACAGGATCTCGTAATACGCCTTGCCGGCGAGTGACTGCGGCAGCACCGCGAACGACCAGCAAAATGCGAGCAAGGCGACCGCAGTGGCCACAGCGCTCGCATTCAAGCCGAAGCGCAATGCGTTGCTGGCCTGCGGAGCGAAGCCGACCTTGGGCGCCGTGAACAGGCTGCGCAAGACCAGCAAGCCCACTCCGACGGCGAACAACAGCAAGCCGGTGATGAAGGGAGCGCCGTCGAGCACCGGAATGTAGTTGGCCATGATCGGCTCGCCGCTGCCGATGAAGGGCGCGAGCGACATCAGCCCTGCCCCGAGCCCGCACAGGCCGAGCGCGGCCCAGGCCCAGCCCGGGAAGCGGCTCGATCCGTTCAGGCTCCACAACAGACCGGCCAGCGCGATGAACCACACGAGCACCGACAGGTCGACGTGCACGACCAGGGCGACGCGAAACAGCTCGGCCACCGGAAACAGCCGGTTCAGCCCCGGTGTGCGCGACAGCACCAGGAGGATCGAATACAAGCCCGAGACGATCAAGGCCAGCAGGCCGAGCCACAACCAGGCCCGCCCCAGCGCGCGGCGTGCGTCGGCGGGCACCGGCAGCGCGTAGTCGCCACGCTGCGCGAGCGGCGCGAGCTCGGTGGCGTCGGCATGCCCAGGGCCAAGCCATGCAGGGTGCACTCGCGTGTTCATTGCAAGGTGATCTGCTGCGTCGCGGTGTCGAAGTCGATCACCAGGATTTGTGCGGGCTTCAATGTCACGCTGGCTTCGCGCACATGGTCGAAGCCGGCGCTGCGCACGTCGTCCTTCAGGCGCACTGCCACGCGGTGCGCGCCGGCGTTCACCCGGAGGCGATGGTAGACCGACGATGCGCCGTCCTTCGACAGGCCCGAGGGTCGGGCGACGTGGCGCAATGCCGGCGTGCCGTCGACGTCGAGTTCGACGACGATGGCCGAGCGCTCGCGCGGGCAGCGCAGCGGGGCGCGCATATTGGGCGGCAGCTTGGCGAGTTGTTGCGGCGATTGCACGGCGCAGTCGGCCACCGGCTTGCCGGTGTGGCTGAAACTGAGTTTGATCAAGGCCTGGTCGCTCGCCAGATGGCGGTACGGCGGCCAGCTCGAAAACACGCCGATGACGAGCGCGAACACGCCATACAGCAAGGCCTGGCCGATCCAGGCGGCCGGGGTCGTGGGGAGTTTCTTCTCACCCATGCGTGGCTGCTCCCGCAGGCAAGGCGCGCGCTGTCGCGCCGCGCAGACGGGTTCGAAGCTCATGCAGCGCAGTGCGCAATCGGGCTTCGTCGCCCGCGTCGGCCCAGGCTGTGGCGACCCGCTCGCGCGGCACAGAAACGCGCAGATGCGGTTCGCGCGTTCCCGCCAGGCGCTGCTCGGTCCAGCGCTGGCCGAGGCGGAATTCGCAGCCGCCCTCGCGGCAGCCGCTCACCAGCACCGCCGCGGCGCCGTCGCGCAAGGCGTATTCGACGAAGGAGGGCGGCAGCATGCCGGTGCACATCAGGCTGAACGCGGCGACGTCCGGCGCGGCGAGCCCGGCGACGAGCGCGCCGCGATCGCAGCCGAAGACGACGATCCGGTGCTCGGCACGCAGTGCTGCCAGCCCCTGCTGCAATCGGCGGCGCAGCGCGCCGATCGGGCTGTTGGGCATGTCGATGCCGGTGACCAGTTCGGCCACCGCTCGAAAAGGCGTCGACGACGGGCAGGCGCCGACGCAAATGCCGCAGCCTGCGCACAGGTCGGAATCCACTTGCGCCATCTGGCGCGCAATGCGGCGCGACGGATGCGCCACCATCGTCACGGCGGCGAACGGGCAATCGTCGAAGCAGCGCCGGCAGCCGTTGCAGTTGGCCGGGTCGACCACGGCCACGGGCACCGGTGCCGCGCTTTGCGGCAGAAAGGGCAGAACGAAGAGCAATCCCAGTGCGCCCGAGAGCAGCAGCCAGACGCTGCCTGCCGAGGTCGCGTACATGAGGGGATGCATGAACAGCAGCAGCCAGTCCAGGGCGAGCTCCTCGGGAACGATGGCGAGGTCGGCGGCGGCGTGGCTCAGCACCGGCCGCGCCAGGGCGAGCGCGAGCAGGGTGCCCAATGTCCCCAGGGCCAGCGCGCGCGGCGGGAACACGACGGCGCGGCTGATGCGCTGGATGTGGAACCACGAGCCGAACACGAGCAAGAGCGGCACGCCCAGATGGATGAAGACGAAGAGCGAAAACAGCCGGTCGCTGACCGCGGCGTTGCCGAGGAAGTTGCGCGCCATCGGTGTCGAGAAAAACGGCAACGCGTCGAGCAATTCGGCGCTGGCCACAGCCGAGAACTGGCCGAGCTGGTCCCAGTTGAGCCAGAAGCCGCCGACCGCCGAAACGCAGGCGAACCCCAGCAATGGGATACCGGTGAGCCAGGAGAAGCGGCGAAACCCGCGGTAGCGGCCGAACAGCCATTCGCGCAGCAGATGCGCCAACAGCACGACGACAAAGGCGTCGGCCGCGTAGCGGTGCACGCTGCGCAGCACGCCGCCCAGCAGCCAGGGTTCGCGCGACAGCGTGGCGATCGACGGGTAGGCACCCGTGGCCGAGGTGTCGATGACCGCGTAGAGGTAGATGCCGCTGATCGCGAGCAGCCAGAACAACAGGAAGGCCATCGCGCCGAGCTGGCGCAGCGGGTTCAGCGCTGCGCCGAAGGCCGCGTCGAATCCGTGTTCGAGACGCTGATAGCCCGTGAGCAGTGCCGCGCGCACGCCTCTGGCTGGGTGCATGCCGTGCTCGGCTGCTGCGGCCTGCGCCATCGCCGGCCCCTAGCCCGCGACATCGGCGGCAGGCAGTGAAGGCCTGCTGCGCCTCGATGCGCGCGCGGCACGCCGGCGATCGCGCAGCTCGAGCGCAAAGAAGACGAAGACGGCCAGGATGAAGGTCACGCCGCCGGCGATCTCGATGATCAGGCCATAGTTGTAGCGGTAGGTTCCGGTATGCGGGTCGTACACGGTGCAGATGATGCGCACGCGCTCGATGAGCTCGGCAATGCCCGATTGCTGCGGCATCGGTGCGCCGCGCAGCAGCAGGCGCAGCGGCTCGCCGAGCTGGTCGGGGCTCAATCGTTCGCCGTAGACCTGGGCGTAGACACGCCCCTGCGAGTCGACCACGGTCACGCCCAGCAGATGGTCGAAGCCCGCGGGTGTGGCGAGATAGCTGAAGCCGAAGTCGCGCGTCAGCGCCTCCACGGCGGCTGGCGGCGGGCTGAGGAACTCCCAGTTCGGCTCGTCGATGCGGTGCTGCGCGGCAAACGCACGCATCGCCTGCGGCGAATCGGCCGGCTGGTTGAAGCCCACGCTGATCACATTGAAGTGCTCGGCGCGAAACGTCCTGTAAAGCGTCTGCAACGAGTCTTGCAGCGAACGCGTGCTCGTCGGGCAGACCTGGAAGCAGCCGGTGTAGATGAAACTCACGAGCAAGGGCTTGCCGAGATAGCTCGACAGGCGCACCGGCTTGCCCTGGCGGTCAAGCAAGCCGTGCTCGGCGAGCCGGCGGCCGATTGCGGCCTGGCTGTCGCGCAGCGCGAGCGTGGCGTCGAGCTTGGGTGCTGGCGACTCTTCCGGCGGCGCTGGCGCAGCAAAAGTCGGGGCCTGGCCGGGCGGCGTGGCCACCGGCGAGGGTCGCGTGGCGCCGGCGGGAGACAGCCACAAGGCGCTCAGAACAAGCAGGGCTGCCACGCCAGGTGGTACGAGGCCCGGTCGCATGCGCAGGCTGCCTCAGCGCATCAGTGCGTCGATGCTCGCAGCGCCGAGCAAGAGGCTGAGCTGCAGCAGCGACGCGAAGAACGACGCCAGCGCCGTCTTGCGGTTCGGTGCACGCGCCAGCGCCCAGGCTTTGTGCAGGAAATAAAGGCCCCCCGCAAGCGCACCCGCCATGTAGATCGGCCCGGCGCCGAACAGCCCGGGCAGGAGCGAGGCGGCGAACAAGGCGAGCGTGCTCGCGAACACGATGCGCGCCGCGCGCTGCGGGCCCACCACGACCGGCAGCATCGGCACGCCCGCGGCTGCATAGTCGGCCTGGTTGGCGATCGCCAGACTCCAGAAGTGGGGCGGTGTCCACAGGAACAGCGCAAGAGCCAGCAGCAGGGGCAGCGGCCCCAGGGTCGGGTCCACCGCGGCGCCACCGGCGAGCACGGCAAAGCTGCCGGCCAGCCCGCCGATCACGATATTCGTCCAACTGCGCCGCTTCAGCCACACCGTGTAGACGACCGCGTAGACGAAGGCGCCGAAGAAGATATACAGCGCAGCCAGGCCATTGAGTGCGAGCCAGGCCGCACCGACAGCCAATCCGAGCAGGGCGGCGATCACTACCAGCCAGGCCGGCGTGCGCGGCAATTCCCCGGTGACGAAAGCGCGCGTGCGGGTGCGCGCCATGAGCCGGTCGGTGTCGACCTCGAAGTACTGGTTGAACGCGCCGGCGCTCGCCGAGGCGAGCAACACGGCCAGCGCCAGCACGGCCAACTGAGCCAGGCTCAGCGCCGGGCCCGGCGTCACCACAAGGCCCACGAGGGCGGTGATCGTGATCATCCCGGCGATGCGCAGCTTGAACAGGCCGAGCACGAGCCGCGCCCACTGCGCGGCGCTTCTTCGAGTGGATTGCACGACAGTGATCGAGTTCATGGCCGCAATCCGTCGCGCGACCCACTCAGCTCAAGCCCCAAAGCGTTGACAAGTACTTCCAGTTGATGAAGTAGTACAGGACGAAAGCTGCCAGGAACACCATCGCCAGGGCAAAGGTGCCCGGTGCTGCGAAGCCGGCCGAGCCATAGCTCTGCGCCACCACGGTGGGCGCTGTCGGCGGGATCGGCGTGTACTGAGCGCTGGCCGCGCCGGCGTCCAGACGCCTGCCCCACAGCAGGGAGCCGACCGTGATGTAGATGTAGATCGCGCCGCCGACAATCGCCACCACGCCGGCAATCCCCACCAGGCCCATCATCAGGTAGGCCGCGCCGGGCCACTCATAGGCCAAAGCGTTGCCGGCAAACGCCATGTCCCAGTGGCGGCGCGAGACGCCCAGCGTGCCCGCGCCCATCATCACGAGGACGAAGAAATACATCGACAGGCCGAACAGGTAGGGTTGCAGTTGCGCCAGTTTCGGGCTGATCATCTCGCGCTTGAAGAGCACGGGGATGAGAAAGTAGGTCAGCGCCATGAATGACAGCGTCGTGCCGATCACCACCGTGGCGTGGAAGTGCCCGGGAACGTAGATCGTGTTGTGGATGATCATGTTGAGCTGCTCGGTGCCCATCATCACGCCCGAGATGCCGCCCAGAAAGCCGAAGCCGATGAGCGAGATGAACACGCCCGAGAACACCGGATTGCCCCACGGCGCCTTGCGCAGCCATTCGAACAGGCCTTTGTTGTAGCCCTTCTCGCGCTGCGCGACCTCCATCGCGCCGGGGATCGTCAGGCCGTGGATCATCGACGCCAGCACGGCGAAGTACATGAAGTAGCTCGTGTTCACGACCTTCCAGCTCGTGCTCAGCCCGGGGTCGGCGAGCAGGTGGTGGGCGCTGGCCAATTGCAGGAACAAGATGTACAGCAAGAAGGCGCCGCGGCTGACGCGCTCCGACATCGGCTTGGCGCCGAAGGCGATCGCCGCCACGGCGTACCAGATCGAGATGTGCGCGGCGACATTGATCTGCTGTGACGAGTGGCCGAACGCCCACCAGATCGTGCGGTAGATGAGCGCATCGACCTCCTTGATCCAGCCGAGCGAGAGCAGCAGGGTCGGGATCAGGATGATCGCCCCCGAGGCGATCGTGAACACGGCAATGATGCAGGCCGTGATCGCGCCGAACGTGACGAGCGGCACCGAGCCGGTGTAGGTTCGATCGCGCTTGGCCACGACGAGGGTGCCGAGAAAGACAAAACAAGCGATCAGCGCACCCACGGCGAACAGGATCAGGCTGAGGTAGAACGACGGCGCGGCCAGCATCGGCACGTACGACGTGAACATCACGCTCGAGCTCCCCTGGTAGATGGCGACGTTGTTCAGCACCGCGCCGATCACCATCAGAGCGAACGCCAGCCACGCGATGTTGGGCGTTGCGAGCCGGCAGCGCAGCAAGGTCGACGAGCAGAAATACAGCACGGCGATCTCGAAGAAGATGATCCAGAAGATCAGCATGTCGATGCCGTGCGCGGTGAGCACCTGGTAGAAGGTGTCGGCCTCGAGCCAGTGCACCGCCGGCCAGCGCGTCAACACCACGCCGATCGCCAGAATGCCGCCGAGCAGCAGGAACACCACCGCAGCGACGGCGTTGGCGAGCATCAGCTTTTCGGCATTCGCTTCGAATTGCAGCCCGGATCGGGGGCAAGTCCGGTAACTTGTCGCGTTAGACATGGCTCTGCCCCTCGCTTATTTGACGTAGAGACGGCCGACCATCGTGTGATGGTTGATGCCGCAGTATTCGTTGCACACCACCGAGTAGGTGCCGCTCTGGTTGGGCGTCACCGTCACGACATGTTCGTAACCCGGCACGACCTGGATATTGATATTGGCTGGCTGCAGCGAGAAGCCATGGTTGTAGTCCATCGAGGTCAGGTGCAGCTTGTAGGTCTTGTCTTTTTCCAGCTCGAGGATCGGCCAGAAATTCCAGAGGCGCGCAATCAGGTACACGTCGCTGCCGGGGGGCGGCGCGACGACCGGCACCTTGTCGGCAGTCTCGGTGCGAACGGTGTACTTGTCGACCATCGCCTGCGCTTTTGCCGAGAACTTCTCGGGCGTCGTCTTATAGGTTTCGGTGGACAGGTTCTGGCGGCCGTAGACATGCCAGCCCACCATCATGAAAAACATCACCAGGCACCAGATGAAAGCGATCGCGATCCAGGTGCCTTCGACACGGTCGAGCGGGTGTTTCCACCACAGGCGTTCGGCGGGGGGAAGGATGGCACTCATGGGTGTCCCTCTTTCGAGTCGGGTCGGGAGGCGCGGCCTACTTGGCCAGCGGGACCGTCAGGATGTCGATCACGCCCCACAGGGTGTAGACGATCATCGGGACCATCACGCCCAGGAACAGCAGCAGGAAGGGGTTGTCCAGCAGTTGCTGCATCCACGGAACCGGCTCGTTATCCTGGTTCATCGGGTTCATCGGGGTCGACTTGTTCATGGCGTCTCCTGATTGGGGTGGCTGAGGCTCGACGTGCCGCATGGGCCGCTTTGGCTGGAATCATTCTGCGCAGGCGCAGCGCACACCGACTTGATCTGTCACAAGAAAGCCGGCGCTTTTGCAGAGCCGCGCAATCCAGCGCGATGCACCCGCGCGCGCTACGATGCGCCGCGACATCGCGCGCTCCCGCCCGATCGCCGTCCGCCTCGATCACACCCGCCATGAACCCCACCGACCGCCGACTCCTGTTATTGCGCCGCCTGGCGGGGGTGTGCGTGGCGTTGCTGCTGGCGGTGACGTCCTTGAGCGCTTACCTGCGCTTGTCCCAGGCCGGGCTGGGCTGCGCCGACTGGCCGCGGTGTTATGGGCAGAGCCTGCGCGAGTTGCAGCAGGGCGTTCCCGTCAGCGCCGAGGAGCAGGTGGCCACCGCGGGGGTGCGTCTGGTGCATCGCGTGGTGGCGACGCTTGCGCTCTTGCTCGTCGTGACCATGGTCATGGTGTGCCTGGGCACGCAGCCGCTGTTGCGACGCGAAGGGGGCATCACGCTGGCCCTGCTCGGCCTGGCGCTGTTCCTGACCGTGCTCGGCCTGTGGAGCAGCGCGGCGCGCCTGCCTGCGGTCACCATGGGCAATTTGCTGGGCGGGTTTGCCATGTTGGCCTTGTGTACCCGCCTCGCCGTCGCCGGGACGCCGCTGCGCGCGCCGGGCCTGCGCCTGTGGGTCGTGATTGCCGCGCTGCTGCTGATCGCCCAGATCGCCCTGGGCAGCCTGGTCAGTTCTTCCTATGCGGCCTTGAGTTGCAGCGGCTGGTCGGACTGCATGAACGCTGCACGCGGAGTCGGCTGGGACACGCTCAACCCTTGGCGCGAGCCGCAGTTCAATGCCCTGCCGCCGATCAATCCGGACGGCGCCCTGGCCTTGGCCTTGCATCGTGGCCTGGGCATCACGCTCGCGGCGCTCGTCGTGCCCTTGGCCCTCGCGGCGTTTCGCCGCGGGCGGCCCAGCAGCGCCGCGGCCCTCCTGGTCTTGTTCGCCGCCCAGGTCGTGGTCGGGCTGACGATGACCGTGGAATCGCTGCAACTCCAGTTCGCCTTGCTGCACAATCTGCTGGCCGCGGCCCTGCTCGCCGCACTCGTGGTCTTGTTCTGAAACCGTCGACGCGATGCACGGCCCGCGCCTGCACGAACGCGTGCCGCCAGCCGCTGCAGGGATGGGACCGGCTCGCCCATGCGGGCAGGCCTGAGCCCGATCTGCTGGACCGGGTCGATATACTTTCCCCGGCCCAACGCTGCCGATCAAGTGAGACCGCGACGATGACAAACCACCTCGGCAGGGCACAGCGCCTGCTCCCAGCGCTCGCGATCGTCGTGTTCGCCGGCCCGGCGTTCGCCTTTCAGCCGCTGCTGACGGACGACACCGGCACCCAGGGCGAAGCCGGCAACCAGCTCGAATTCTCGATCGACTCGGAGCGCACCAGGCAAGGCTCGCTGTCGACTCGAACGCGCACCGTCCCCATCACCTTCACGCGCGGGCTGAGCGACACGCTCGACGCCTTCGCCGGGATCGGCCACGTGCAAATCCGCTCGAGCACACCGGGAATCGACGCCAGTGGCGGCGGCAACCCGGTGCTCGGCCTCAAGTGGCGCTTCTTCGAAGGCGCGGCCGCCACCAGCCTCGCCCTGAAACCCGAAGTCCTGCTGCCCGTGAGCCAGGCCAGCGAACGCCAAGGGCTGGGCAATGGCAGGGCCTCTTGGGCGCTGACCCTCGTCGCGACGCAAGAGCTCGGCGTCATGGCCCTGCATGCCAACCTCGGTATCGGCCGAGGCCGCTTCCGCGATCCGGCCACGCCGGCGAGCAGCCTGCGTGTCGCCTCGATCGCTCCGGTATGGAACGTCGCGCCGAACTGGGCGCTCGCCCTGGATCTGGGCACCACGAGCGACAAGGCCGGCGCTGTCACGACGCGGTCGCGCTTCGCCGAGCTCGGCGCCACCTACGCGCACAGCGAGAACCTCGACTTCGCCCTGGGCCTCATCCGCACCACCCACTCCGCTGCGGCGCGCGCGTCGACACGCAGCGCCACGGCAGGCCTGACCTGGCGCTTCCGCTAGCCTTGCAGGCCGCGGCCGATTGATAGAGATCAAGCGCCGAGCGCGGCGCCGCTTCGACAATCCGCGCACCCCAATTCCGCAGGATGCACGCGTGGAAGCCCGCAGCTTCGACCTGCCCCGTTATCTGTCGGTGCTGCCGCTCTTCAACGAGATGAGCGCGGTCGAGCTGCAGCGCATGGCCGACGCCAGCCAGTTGCGCCGTCTTTCCCGCGGCGACATGGTGTTCCGTGTCGGCGAGCCCTGCGCCGAATTCCATATCACCGTGATCGGCCAGGTCAAGCTGTTCGCGATTTCGGCCGCGGGCCAGGAGAAGGTGATCGAACTCGTCGGCCCCGGCAACACCTTCGCCGAAGCGCTGATGTTCACCGGCAGGCCCTATATCGTGAGCGCTCAGGCCTTGACCGACACCTTGCTCCTGACCGTGTCCAAACAAGCCGTGCTCGCCGAGATCGGCCACGACCCGAGCTTCGCGCTGCGCATGCTCGCGGGCATCTCGCGCCGGCTGCACGGCCTGGTGCACGACGTGCAGGCCTACGCCCTGCACAGCGGACTGCAGCGCGTGATCGGCTACCTGCTGCGCGACCTGGACGGCGCTGGCCACACCTGCGCCACTAAAGTGACCGTGTCCCTGCCGGTCAGCAAGGCCACGATCGCCTCGAGGTTGTCGCTCACGCCCGAGTATTTCTCGCGCGTCCTGCACGAACTCGAGGCTGCCGGGCTGATCGAGATCGACAAACGCGACATCCGCATCCTCGACTCGAAGCGTCTGGCGGCCTACCAGCCGGCGGCCTGAGCGGGCCGCGGCGCACCGGCCAGGCACCACGCAGGGCAGCGAGCCCCATGGACTTCGAACCTTCGCCCACCAGCCGCGCGCTGGGAGCGCGCTTGCAGCGCTTCATGGACGACCTGGTGCTGCCCTCCCTGCCCGATTGGCAGCGCTACGCCGACGCCGGCGTCTACCCGCTCGACGTGATCGAGCCGCTCAAGGAACAGGCCCGAGTCCTCGGCCTGTGGAACCTGTTCCTGCCCGGCCTGCGCGACGACGAACCGGGGACGCGGCTGAGCCACCTCGACTACGCGCCTCTGGCCGAGATCATGGGGCGCGTTCCCTGGGCGGCCGAAGTGTTCAACTGCAACGCGCCCGACAGCGGCAATATCGAACTGCTGCAGCGCTTCGCCGACCCGGCCCAGCGCGAGCGCTGGCTCGTGCCCCTGCTGCGCGGCGAAATCCGGTCGTGTTTCGCGATGAGCGAGCCCGATGTCGCCTCGAGCGACCCGACCCAGCTGCACACCAGCATCGCGCGCGACGGCGAGGCGCTCGTCATCAATGGCCGCAAATGGTTCATCACCGGCGCCGCGCATCCGAACTGCCGGCTCGTCGTGCTCATGGGTGTGGACGAAGCGGCGCGCGCGGCCGACGCGCACAGTTGCCACTCCATCGTGCTGCTGCCGCTGGACGTGCCGGGCTTGACGGTCGAACGCAACATCCCGGTGATGGATCACCAGGCGCTCGAAGGCCACTGCGAGATCGTGCTGCAAAACGTACGCGTCCCGCTGGGGCATCGGCTCGGCGAAGCGGGGGCCGGCTTTTCGATGGCGCAGGTGAGGCTGGTGCCCGGGCGCGTGCACCACGCGATGCGCAGCATCGGCCAATGCGAACTCGCGCTCGAACTGATGTGCGAACGCGCCCTCGAGCGGCGCGCCTTCGGCGTGCGCATCGCCGAACACGGCAATGTGCAGGACTGGATCGCGTGCAGCCGGGTCGAGATCGACCAGGCGCGCCTGCTTGTGCTGCGCGCCGCCTGGCGCATGGACCGCGAGGGCAATGCCGCGGCGCGTGAGGACAGTGCTGCCATCAAGCTCGTCAGCGCGCGCTTGCAGACGCGCGTGCTCGACCGCGCGATGCAAGTCTTCGGCGCGATGGGTTTGGGCCCGGACACGCCGCTGGCGCGCCTGTGGAGCTGGGGCCGGGCCTTGCGCGTCCTCGACGGGCCCGATGAGGTGCACCTGCGCAGCATCGCGCGCGCCGAACTCGGG
>JBAQUQ010000365.1:0-6674 GCA_049297615.1 Burkholderiaceae bacterium | reverse complement strand
GCCCTACCCTTCACATTCATTGGCATGGTCGAGCGCGGCGCTGACAAGCCGCGGGCATACCTCTCCAAAGGCGATGCACTGCTGATCGTCGCAGCAGGTGAGGTCATCGAAAACAGCACCTACCGGGTCGAATCGCTCTCTTCCTCGGGTGTCGTGCTCACGTATCTGCCCCTGGGCACCCGCCAGACGGTCAACGTTCCCGGAGGATCACAGTGATTTCGATCAAGCCTATTCCGATCGTTCCGATCAAGCTGTGGCGCTCCCGCCTGGCGCTGTCTCGCCGCCTGTTCATCCTGGTGACCTGCATCGTCTCGGCGTGTGCGGCCGGAGGAGGCCTGCACACCGAGGGGCTGGACATGATCGCGCAGGGCAACCGTGAAGGTGGCGTTGCCCGCCTGCGCGAAGCCAGCAACGCGGAGCCGAGCAACGCCGAGTACAAGATACACCTGCTGCGGGAGCAGGCCTTGTACGCGCGCGAACTCATACAGCAGGCCGACGAGGCGCGCGCTGCCGGCAAGGCCGCTGACGCGATGACCCTCTACCAGAAGGCTCTGCAGATGCAGCCTGCCGATGAAAAAGCGACCCGCGGCATCGCGCTCTTGAGAATGGATGCGCGCCATCAGAGCCTAGCCGCGGAGGCCGAACGCCTACTGCGTGAAGGGGCGCTGGAACCTGCACGAACCGCGATCGCCACCGTCCTGACCGAAAACCCGTCGAACGAGGTGGCGCAGAAGATCGCCGCCGCGATCGCCGAGCAGCAGGCCAAGCAAGATCAGTCCAAGGCGGCCCAGATCGCCGCGCAGTCGATCCTGCGCAAGCCCGTGACCCTGCAGTTCCGCGACGCCAACCTGCGCATGGTGTTCGAGGCCCTGTCGCGAACCACCGGACTTAATGTGATCCTCGACCGTGACGTTCGCGCCGACCTGAAGACAACCATCTTCGTCAAGGACGCCTCGGTCGAAGATACGGTCGACCTGATCTTGTTGCAGAACCAACTCGAGAAGCGAACCCTGAATGCCAGCACCCTGTTCGTCTACCCCGCCACCGCCGCCAAGAACAAGGAATACCAGGACCTGCAGGTGCGCGTCTTCCAGATCGCCAACGGCGACGCCAAGTACCTGCAGACGGTCCTGAAATCGCTCTTGAAGATCAAGGACATCTCAGTCGATGAACGCGCGAACACGCTCGTCGTTCGCGACACCCCCGACGCGGTGGCGGTCGCCGCCAAGATCATCGCTGCCCACGATATGCCCGAGGCGGAGGTGATGCTGGAAGTGGAAGTGCTCGAAGTATTGCACACCCGACTGTCCAATATCGGCCTGCAGTTGCCCACCTCGCTGGAGGTTGCCACACCGACTTCGGCAACCACGATCGGAGCCTTCCGGGCGCTCTCGCGCAACGACCTCACCGTCACCGGGTTGAGCACCACGCTCAACCTGCAACTCCAGGACTCCGACGCCAACATCCTCGCCAGCCCGAGAATCCGCGCGCGCAACAAGGAGAAGGCGAAGATCCTCATCGGCGATCGCGTGCCGACGATCATCAATTCGGTCACGCCGATCCAGACCGGCGGCTCGGTGGTCACCGGCTCGGTCCAGTACCAGGACGTGGGGCTCAAGCTCGAGTTCGAGCCACAGATCTACAACGCCCAGGAGGTCGGCATCAAGCTCAACCTCGAAGTGAGCAACATCGCCGCGACCTTTACCGACAGCCAGGGCGGGCGCTCTTACCAGATCGGGACTCGCAGCGCGCAGACCTCGCTGCGGCTGCGCGACGGTGAAACCCAGGTGCTGGGCGGGCTTATCTCCGACCAGGATCGCAACACCGCGGCCAAGGTGCCGGGTCTGGGGCACTTGCCGGCGTTCGGTTTCCTGTTCGGCAACAACGACATGAATCGCACCAAGACCGAAATCGTCCTGTCGATCACGCCGCGCATCATCCGTGCGCCGTCGAATGTCGACGCCGCGCTGAAGGAAATCTTCTCAGGTACGGAAAGCAGTATTCGCGAGCGTGCGCTGCGCCTCGACCCGGTCAGCGACTTCCGCTCAACTGCGCCGCGCCCGAGCGCCGCCGCTCCGAGCGCCGCACCCGCTGCGCCAGCACTCGCCGCGCCGTCCGCGAATCCGTCCGCCGCAACCTCGGCGCCATCTACGGTGCGGGCAATGCCCGACACATCGAACCGCACGCCAGCCGTCGCATTTGCAGCGGCGCCGCCCACCGCGACCCCATCGGCGCCTGCTGGATCCATGGACCTCACGTGGGCCGGGCCGGCGAGCGCGCGCGTCGGCGAGACCTTCAAGCTGACGCTTAGCGCGACTTCACTTCCCGCTTTGCGCGACATGCCGGTCACGGTGCGCTTCGATCCGGGGGCCCTGCGCTTCGAAAGCGCAAACCTCGGCGACCTTGCCGAGCGCGCCGGTGCATCGCCACCAGCGCCGACGGTCGACGCCCTGAAGGGGCGGCTCGACATCCCGCTGTCGTTTGCCCAGCCCGACGCTCTGGTCGGCGACGGTGCACTGCTCGAGCTCACATTTCAAGTCCACACCGGGCGCGCGGTCACGCAACTCGTCGTCACGCAGAACGAGGCCAGCAGCCCCGACGGAAGCCGCCTGGTGTTGCCCGGCCCACGCAACATTTCATTGAGGATCACGCGTTGAAAACGCTCGTCGTGCGCGGCTTCACGTTGATCGAACTGGTGGTCACGCTCGCCCTCGTCGGGCTTGTCGCGGTCACGTCGCTGCCGCTCTACGAAGTCGTCAATACACGCATGAAGGAAACCGAGCTTCGCCAGTCGCTGCGCACCGTTCGCAGCGCGCTCGACGCGTACAAGGCAGCCGTCGACAGCGGCCAGATCGCCAAGGAGACGGGCGAATCGGGCTACCCGCCAACGCTGGAGGTGCTCGTCCAGGGCGTCGAGGTGGGCGTGAAAGGCGCCACCACGCTCACCGGACAGGAGGCAACCCAGCGCCTGGTGTTCTTGCGCCAGATTCCGCGCGATCCGTTTCATCCCGACCCGGCGGTGCCGGCACCGCAGACCTGGCGCACCCGCGCCTACGCGAGCTCCGCAGACAGCCCGCGGCCCGGCGACGATGTGTTCGACGTCGCGTCGAGTTCGAACCGTGTCGGCCTGAATGGCCAACCCTACAGCACGTGGTGACCATGCACAAGCAACGCGCCTTCACCTTGATCGAAATGGTCGTCGTGCTGACCCTGCTCGGCGTATTGCTCACGATCGCCGTTCCGCGTTACTTCCACATCATCGACAACGGCCGAGCCAGCGTACAAAGGCAGAACATCAGCACGATTCGCGACGCCATCGACAAGTTCAAAGGCGACTTAGGTCGCTACCCGGACTCGCTCGAGGAACTCGTGACGCGGCGCTACCTGCGTGAAGTTCCGCTTGATCCGGTGGGCGACCGGCGCAACTGGACCATCATCCCGCCCGCCGATCCGAACCTCGGCGCGGTGTTCGACATTCGCCCCGCGGTCGACCCGCAGGCAGCGCCAAGCACGCAGCGGGACTGAACCGATGAAACGCCGCCCGATCCGAGGAAGACCCGAAGCCGGCCACGGTATCGTGCTGGTGGGTCTGCTGATCGTGATGGCATTCAGCGCCGCGCTGGCCATGTCCGCGGCCGAGGTCTGGGCCACATCGCGGCAGCGCGAACGCGAACTCGAACTCTTGTTCGTCGGCGATCAGTACCGGCAAGCCATTCGCCGTTACTACTTTGCGGTTCCGAAGGCGCAAGCCCGTGTGCTGCCGGCGCGCCTCGAAGACCTGCTGCTCGACGAGCGCTTTCCGGTACCCGTGCGCCACCTGAGGAGGCTCTACCCGGACCCGATCACGGGTAGCACCGAATGGGGTCTGGCGATGCGCGGCGAGCGCATCGTCGGTGTGCACAGCCTGTCGCCAGCCACACCCATCAAGCAGGCCGGATTCGGTCACGCGAATGCCGTGTTCGAAGCTCGATCGGCCTATCGCGAATGGGTCTTCCTGTTCGTGCCGCCGGCAGCGGCGCAGCGATGAAATAGACAAGACAGTCAGCAGACCGGAGCCCATCATGCCCCTACGCATCTTGCTCGTCGACGATCACGCCCTGTTTCGGCAGGGCCTGCGCGCCTTGCTATCCGGGCTGGCGGACTTCCAAGTCGTCGGCGAGGCGCCCGAGGGCAAGACGGCAATCAGCGCAGCGTTGACGCTTGCGCCCGACATCGTGGTCATTGGCAGGGCGCTGCCTGGCATGAACGGCATCGAGGTCACGAGCCAGATTAAGCGAAGGTTGCCCACGGTGCGGGTCATCATGCTCACCACGTTCAAGACCGACGAATACCTGCGCGAGTCGCTGCGCGTCGGCGTCGACGGCTACCTTCTCAAGGATGCGTCGCTCGACGAATTCGTGACGGCACTGCGCAGGGTCGCCAATGGCAAGAAATATCTGAGCCCGGACTTGTCGAGTCATCTCGTCGATGAATTCCTCAATCCCAAACTGGCACACGGACCGAAATCGGCACTGAGCACATTGACGGGCCGCGAGCGCAACATCCTGCAGCTGATCGCCGAAGGCCGCTCGAATCGCTCGACAGGCGAATTCCTGAGCATTAGCCCGAAGACGGTGGAAAAACATCGTGCCGCCCTCATGCGCAAGCTCGGTCTGCACAACTTTGGCGAACTCATGATGGTCGCCGTCGAGATGGGAATCATCGAGCGGCCGCGTGGCGTGTCGCGGTGGAGCGAACTTCGGCCACCTTCCAGCTAATCCTGCTGTGTCAAGAAAGCATCAAGTGCCTCTCTTCATCCTTTACGCGAGGAATGATGGATGCAAGCGGTCGGTTCGAGCGATACATAGGGCACTTGGCTGAAGGATTGGGGATTGGGGCAAGCGGATCGTCGCGCGAGGCTGAGCGGCCTCCGCAGGGGTTGATGCCGCCCCTGTCGCGCAAGAGCGTAGAGCCGATGGCCGCGCGGGTTGATCCTCTGCAAGCGAGCGCCAAGTACCAAGCGTTGCACAACTTCGTCGCGAAGGAAGACCCGCGCACTGAAGTCGTTGCAAATCGGGTGTTGCGCAAGAGTATTGACGCGGTGCTCAAGACCCTGAACCCCCGCTCAGGGCACGATCCAGCCCGACAAGGGCTTCAAGGCCGTGTCCGCCTCGACCCATTGCACGACGGAACCGCCTTTCGCGGCGAAGCGCTGACCGGGGCCCAGGCTGACTTGCGCAAACACCGACGACATCGGCGTCTGGCCCACCGCATGCTCGATGCGCTCGACGAAATAATCGCGCGAAAAGTTGTCGGCCAGGTGCCCCACCACATCGCTCACGACGGTCATCGCAAACTGCGCGTTGACCTGCACGGTTTCATCGGTAATCGTTATGCCCTTGTTGTGCATCCAGAGCTTGCTGCGCAGCAAACGCGTCTCGTGCTTGGGCGGCGGGTCCGAGGGATAGACGAGGCGGATATTCGCGCCCGTCTCGAGGGCCGGGCGCTTGCCGCCCTGCAGGTTGAACGAGAGGTAGACCGGCGTTGAACCCAGATTCTCCAGTGCCTGCGCGCCCACCAGGTCTTGCGCATCCAGCCACAACACCAGTGCGCCCGGCTTCGCGGCGCCAACCCTGCTCCAGAACGCCGCGTCCGCAGCGCCCTCGAGAACCAGGTCGTCGAGCCCCTGGCTCGGGTTCGCCGCGAGCGCCGCGCGCAACGCCGCAGCGGCGGTGGCAGGCGCCTCATCGCGACGATAGACCTGAAGGACTTTCCCCGTTTCGCCAGACTCGCGAAGGAACTTCGCGAGCACTTCGGCTTCGAGCGTGACGCCGCGTGAAAAGTAGAAAGTGTAGTTGTCGGCACCCGTGACGACGGGTAGATCCACGAGTGGGAACACGCTCGGGATCTCGAAGCGCTCGCTGAACTCGTGGATCGGGCGCCAGCTCGAGCCACCCAGCCCGCCGATCAGTGCGAATACCGGCTGGCGCGCGTACAAGGCCTCGAGTTGTGCGCTCCAGGTGTCGCTGGCGCCCGTCAAGTCCCACACGTGCAGCACCCACTTGCGGTACGCGCGGTGCATGCGCATATTCCCCGCGTCGCGGCGCTGATCAGCCAGGCGTGCGCTACCGCCCTTGTCCTTGACGAAGGCGTGCATGACATCGAGCATCGCCTTGCGCTGCCGGGGCGCCACCCCCGGCTGGATCACGGTGGCGAAATGGATATCGCGCTCGTCCACACCGGGCGAAGGCTGGGCCGAGAGTGTGAACAGGTACGCTGACAAGGCCTTCATCTCGTCATCGCTCAAGGTATAACGCGGCATCACCGGGTCGAGCGGCTTGCCCGCGGCGTCGACGCCGCTGCGGATCGCGCGCGCCAGCAACGCATCGCTGTACGGCGGACGTTGGCTCACGCCCAGCCGCGCTTTGACGCGCGGGCTGTGCACCGCAACGGTTTGTTCCTGCAACAGCGCCGGGCCGATGATCGGCCGGATCGAGTAGCGTCCCTCGCTGGTGCCAAAGCCGCTGCGCCGGTGGCAGCTGGCACACGCCGCATCCTTGCCCGCCAGCGGCGTCCGCGCGGCGCCGATCGACAGCACCGGCTCACCGCCGGCGCGCACGCCGTCGCGATAGATGCGCTGGCCCAGAGCCAACAACTCGGCGCGTCGTGCCGCGTCCGACGCGCCGAGTTGTTGG
>JBAQUQ010000364.1:0-13326 GCA_049297615.1 Burkholderiaceae bacterium | reverse complement strand
CTGACACGCTGAAGTAGACCGTGATGATCGCTCAGCTCAACATCGTCAGCATTGTAGTTCCATCGACTCACGATTGCGGCAACAAGGTCTGACGTGCTGGTCCCTTTGTTGCACTCAACACAGGCCGGCATCACCAGCTTGTCCGGCCTGTGAGAATTGTTGAAGAGGCTCTTCGGCGGCATGTGCTCACGGGTGAGCGCCGGCCGAGCGCCGCCGCAAAAACAACAGTCAGGAAATTCGGCGATGAACTTTGCAGTCGCGCTCTTGCGCGTCTTTGCCTCGCCCATGATTCGGCATTCTACCAGGACACGGGGAATCACAGCCTAGCTCCCAGCAGGGAGGAATTGCCCCAGGCCGTGATTCGGAACTCCGTGCTTCGCGCGGTTTCGCAGTGGCTACGTCGCTTGGACCGCGCGATACATAGCCCTTGCACAGGCTGCGTAGGTGCGACGCTTTACGTCAAGCTGAGCGTCGTCTTTGAGCCAGTCGAACAACGACCCGGGCATGATGTCGGTGCAATTCCACACCAACGTGCATGCCTTCGAAATCGGAATCGGCCGAGGCTCGTAGTTCACTTCGAACTCGACGGTAGGCTCCGGTTCACCCGGTTCCCAATCCATGAAGGCGTCGATTGCAGACAAGAATGTCTCCCTAACGTGGCCGGGAGCGTGGCCGTTTCTCAACATGGGCATATGGAGCCCTCCTATGTTTGGAGGACCCTCGGTGCGTTGCCCTGATCTCGCTCGCAACCACCGAAAGGTCGGTTAAGTGACCTTGCCTAGCCAAGCCGCGCCGCGGACTGGGATGGAGGTTAGGGGCAATTAGCCCACAGAACAGCCAGTCCGGTGAGAGCGTCTGGGATCAGGTCGGCGCTTCTCACAGTGGGGATATGGAACTCAAAATCGAGGCGTAATCATGACCTGTTGCGCGGGCGAGAACGAGCCGCCGCTTTCCGAATTTTCTCGCACTGCAAGCTGCACGTGACCTTCCTTCTATCAACGGCCTTCCCGTTGTTGCGGACGCCGGGAAACGGCTTGTTGCACGTAACGCAAAGGCGCAAGAAACCCAATCGCTGTCGGTAGCGATCCGACAGCGAATAGCCTGCGGGATTGTTGGGCCAGCCGGCAAAATCTCTCATGCCGAGTTCTCTGCCTAGACGACGCTCGATGCAGCCGATGCAGAGATTGTCACCCCAACCAAGGCCAAGCTTACGTTCCCAGATGTCTGGATTGACCAAACAGTATTCACCGCACGCGATAACGTTGACGCTGCAATCTTTGCAGGCGTGCCAAGCGATTTCCTTGATGTTCATTTCTGCTGTGCCGTTAGGACGCGGCTATGCCGATCAATGGGATTCCGCGCGGCAGAGTTCGGAGATAGCCCGGCGATTCCTGGATGACCGATTCAAGCTCGGTTCTTGAAACGGGTTTGCCACCGTCCAAGACAAAGCCCCACCGAGTCTGCACTGAGTACCAGCCGGGCGCGCGGGGAACGATAAGCAGGTTCTTGCGGCTGGCATCCTTTCTGAGCTGCTTCATGCTGCGTTGTAGATTCATTGACGGACCCCTCGTGTTCAAAGAGGACCCCGCCGCCTGTGCATGTCCATGGGCGGACGGAGGCAGGGCCGCTAGTCAGGTTGCTGTGATTGCATCCCGCGGCCTTTGGTCTGGCCATGTGCGGCCGGACGCGTGATGCACTGAACTGCTAGCACATCCGAACACGCTCTGCAAAAACACCTCGTGCATAAAACGCGGCGATTATGCACATCGTGCATGACCACGCTAGAAACAAGCGTCGCGCATGAGACTGCACCTCTCTGGTTTGTGGTAGCCTTCAGGGCGATGAAAGAGAGAGCGAGCGACTATCGGTCCATGGCCTGCCGGAATGCGGAGCAACGCGTAATCGCGCTCTGCGCAGGCGGATCACGCGTTCTCGGGCTAGGCGGCGGTCCGTTCCGCGTTCATCCCAGAATCGTCAACCTCAACATTGCAAAGCTCGCCGAAGTCGACGTCATCGGCGACGCTCACCGGCTGCCGTTCGCAGACAACTCGTTCGACGCCGCACACTGCGAGGCGGTGTTCGAACACCTTCCTGATCCGCACATCGCAGCGGCCGAATTGCACCGCGTTCTAAGACCGGGAGCCATCGGCTATATCTGCACTCCGTTCATGCAGGCGTTCCACGGCTATCCGTCGCATTACCAGAACTTCACCTGCGAGGGGCACAAGCGACTTTTCGAGCGTGCCGGATTTCAGATCAAGGATGCTGGGGCTGCGACAGGACCGGCGTGGGCGCTTTGCGCCAATGTCTCGACATTCATCGCAACTTATTCGCCGAAATATCTGCGGTTGGTGCTGCGCGCAGTTTGGCATGTCATGGCGAAGCCGATCCGGATGCTCGACTTGAGGCTGTCAGAACATCGCAATGCAGCGATAGCCGCCTCGTCGACATATGTATTGATCGAGAAGCGGTGACTCCAAGACAAACGCTCACTTCTGTTCTACCAATTGAACATCAACAGCGTCGGACCATCCATCCAGCGGCTCACAGAATCCCGCCTGCCACGCGGCGACCTTCTCTTCGGTCGCACCGGATGCACGCATTTGGTCGATCGCGCTGGCGAGGGCTCGCAGGACCGCATCCGTGTCGTGCGTCGCCCGAAACTTTGCCGTGCCCCGATGGCTGGTGAACTGCGCCATGAACCGGCTCCCGGCGAGTCGACCACCGCGCCGATAATCCTCCGCTGTCGGGTTCGCCATCGGAACCGACGGATGCTTAGTTGGCTGGCGCATCGGCACTGCCTTTGAAAGCAACGATGTTGTTCGCGTCAGATTTTGGATCTTCGGTCGCGACGCGATTGGCGACTTGCTGAAAGAGCTGGGTAAGGAATTCGGTGGTTACCGTGCGCGCGGCCTCGATGTTGCAGCCCAAGATCAAGGCAAGGCACTCCGAAATGAGCGCATGCGTGGCGTGAACGGTCGGGAGCTTCTCAGTGAGAATCCTGCCGACCTCGACACGACCGAAGTCGCGGCAGCGATAGATGGCGAGAAGGTCACTGTCGGGGATCGTCGTGTCGGTCATGCTGATTTCCGTTGCTCTCGTTCCAGGGCGCGGCGTTGCTGGCGGGTGAGTTGAAGTGGGGCTGGCGAATGTTCTCTTGCTCCGGACGCTGCGACGCGAGTGCGCCACTGTTGCCAATCTGGTGTTTCCGGAGTGATTGGCTCGCCGATCTTGTCCGGCCAACGGTGGACGGTCCTCTGCGTGATTGTTCCGTCGCCAGTCAGGGTTGAAATTTGGCAATGCCCGCCGACCCAGAACTTCGAATCCATGCCGGGCAACAGCGGACCGCCCTTGTCACGTCGCTGAATTTCCATGACGTGAAGCAAGTCAACGTCAGTGAAGCGCTCGAGAATTTCCGCTTCCGAACTGCCTTGGCAGGGAATTCCCGCGGCCGACATTTCGCGCCCCGTGACGGGGGGAGACAAAGTGCATCCTGCGACTCGCTCCAGGACAAACGGCTCTTTGGACGTCACACCGTTTGCCTTTGAGCGCCAGTAATCCCGATGGTCGGGATCGCAATAGAACATGGCGTAGGCTTCTAGGCCCCGCTTTGCCGACAGTCCGACGAAATAGACGGTGAAGTGATTTTGCGTTGAGTCAGATGAAAACAAATGTCCTTCATGATCGGAGACGAACTCCGGCATAAAAGCTTCGAGGCCCGCGACCGCATCATCGAACGTGGCGAAGCGCTGTGCGATTTCGTCGGCGGCGGCGGCTGTAACGCCGGCCAACCCCATGCCGGCCACGAGCATGGGCAGTGTCGGCAGCGCAAAGCACTTTTGCACGACGCTGCGGAGAATCCCGTCTTGGGTGTAGGACGCGCCGTCCACGGCCATGTGAATGGCATTGCGTTGTTGCAGTACGATGATAGCGCTCATGCGGCCTCCTTCACTTGTTCGGTGGCCGGCTGCGGCTTTGCGGTAGCATCCTTGGAGGTCGCGCTGCTGTTCGTGGCGGCTTCAAACCGGACGCGCTGCGCCAGCTCAAGTTGAGCGGACAACCGGGCTGCCGTGCCCAGTCGTTCGGAAACGAGCTTGATGCGATCCGCGTAGTCCTGATTGACGATCAGGCCGTCCTTGATGACCGCAATCCCGTCATGCTGGGCGGCCTCCATAAGCCGCGCCTCGGCGCGGAGTCGCTCGCGCTCGCCAATCGACTTTCCGACTGCGGCAGCATCCGCTTCTTGCGCGGCGACTGTGCGCTCTAGCGATCGGACCAACCGGTCGAATTCGCTTGCGGTCTTCTTGGCCTCTTCAGCCGGATTCTGCTTGGACCTGTCGCCATAGACACTCGTGGCAACGTCCGTGGCCTGGCGCATGGCCTGTTGGATGGCCGCAGGCAGGCGCAGTTGCGCAGCCAGCCGCTCGCTGGCGACCTGGACATCCGTCATGCCGCCCGGCGTCACGTCCATGCCGGCAGCTTCCGGGCTGGTCATCCAGCCGCGGCGTTCCATCCATTCTTTGAGTGTCTTGATCCAATCGGCATTGCCGGCGCGGGCCATGACATCCGGGATGCTCTTCAGCCAGCCATAGAGCGCCGCGCCGTGCCCGACCGCTGAAGCCAGCAGTTCGTTAATCGAGACCCACGACTCCTGATAGTTCATTCCCAGCCGCGTCAGGTCATCCTGGATAGGCTTCCACTTGTTGCGAAGTGTCTCTTCGGTCGCGTCCATGCGGCGCTTCAGCTCTGCCGCATAGGCCACGTCGGCCTCAGAAACGATGGTGGCGGGCTTGACCCTATCGGCGGCCTGCTGAAGCTCGCGCAATAGGTCTCCGTTCGCCCGCAAACGTTCCATCATCGACGCCGGCAAGAACTTCTCGGCCAAGTCCAGCGCGGCCAACCGCTCGCCAGCGCTCATGGCCGTGGTGATGAGGATGCTGACGGCGCGCCAGCGTTCTTCGGCCGTATTGGCCTGCGTCAGAGCCGCGACGCCGATGTTGCCCGAGAAGTTGCCGGCCTCGACAAGCTCCGCCACGCGGCGATCAAACGCGCTGCCGCCGAGCCGTGGTGTCATCGCCTCGTTAAGGCGCTTCAGCGAGTCCGTGGCATCGTCCGTTGACAGCCGGAACGCCTTCGCCGCTGCCGTCTGCCGTTGGAAGAACTCGACTCCGGTTCCGGTCGATCCGGCCGCCGTGGCGAGCTTGCTCAACTCTTCGATCTTTTGCGCGCCAAGGTCGCTGATCGCGTCCATGCCCTTGATGGCGGCGTAGAGGCCTGCCACGACCTTCAACGGCGGCACGAGCCGCGATATGAAGCCAGCGGCCGGGCCCAGGGCCGTGACCATCGCTCCGCCCGCGGAAATGGCAGCCGGCGGGATAAGCCGAAGGCCGGCGACGATGGCTGGATTGGCCAGTTCACGGAACCGACCGCTCGCCACGTAAGCAGCGGCACCGACAAGTCCCAACGTGCGAGTGGTCGTTTCCGCCGCCTCACCAACGGTCCTGATCATGCCGCCGATATCGCGGACGTTGTCGTTTGCGGCACGCGCCACGGCCGTTTGCCGCTGAGCGTAAGCGGCCAAGGCAGCGTCCCCCCTGGCAAGTGATGACGCTGTCCGGTCATAAAGGCCCACCTGCTTTTGCATGATCTCGTGCGAGCGCTGTTCGGCTCCGACCAACCGCTCAACGTTTGCTTGGACCTGACGCAGCGCGGACGCATAGGTGGCCGCAGCGGCCTTTGCATCGGTCGCGTCCAGAATAAGTTCGGTCGCGATGACGGTCATGGATTCCATTCACCGTTGAAAGAGAGCGCCGGGGCGGCTCACCTGTCCCAAAGAACTCAGGGAGCCGCCCGGCCTGGCCCCGCGGCGCGCCGTTTACATCCGACGTACGCGCCGCGAGGTACGTTGTGTCGCCTATGCGAGTTTTTGTGGCCGCAGCGTCTTGAACAAGCCCGCCAGTTCGGCCGACGGTACGAAGTCCTCTGGATCGATTGGCCTCACACTCACCGCACATTCACGGCCGCGACGTTCTCCGAGTCGGAACTCCACGCGCATCCCTTCGCGCGGAACGCAACTCGCTTCCGACTGGTGGAAAAAATGATGATGGCGATCGCCGTCGTCTGACTCGATAAAGCCCCACCCCTTGTCGTCTCGCCACGTCACGATGATGCCATCTGGCACGTGTGCCTCCTTAAAAATGGCCGGGCGAGCGGACGTTGTTGCCCGCCCGGCCCAGGTGTCTCAGCACCCGCAGACCGCCGGGTTTGGAAGGGTGCCGAGATTCATGAACGCCTGAATTCCTGTAGGCGCGCCCGCCGTGCGGAGGCGTCGTCCGACGCTGGCGGCGGTGGCGCGGCCGTTAGCGCGGCCAGCCTTGCCTTCCGCAGAGACGACGGCGACACGGCAAGCGCGAACGCTTCGTCCGGGCTTGATGCGATTGCATCGATCAAGCCAGCACGCTTTGCGGCGGGCGCGAGCATGCAGCGGCCCTTGCCGAAATTTTCGGCGACATTGGCAACCGTGGTCCCGCGACCCCGGGCCACTGCCGTATGGAAATCGCGGCCGAACGCGTCGACTTCGGTCTGGAAGTGCTCCCTGGCGGAGTCGCCCAGCGGCTCATCCGAGTTGCCCTCGACCTTGAACTCGCCGGCGTAGATGTACGTCACCTTGAAACCGTTCATCTCGTTGAACTTGCTGCAATCGGTGTGCGCCATGAACACGCCGATCGAGCCAACTTCGGCCGACGGAACGGCAACGATATTTGACGCTTGGGCAGCGACCCAATATGCGGCCGACGCACAGAGCGGGTTTACGATCGCCACCACGCTCTTGCGCTGGCGCGCTGCGAACACAGCATTTCCCAACTCAGGGGTTCCCGCCACCATGCCACCGGGCGAGTCGATGTCGAGAACGATTGTGCCAACGGTAGGATCGTTCGCCAGTCTGGCGATGTCGCGTGCTACGCGAACGGCGGAGTAGCTTGCGCGCGTGTCTGTGTCATACATCGCAAGGCCGCGCATGGGCAGCACTGCCACGTGTTTGCCGGCGGTGTTGCTTGGGCCCGGATCGCTACGTGTGAAGGCCCCAAGCAATTCTGCATCACTGACACGAGCCCCGCGAACGAGGCGCTCGACGACGGCGGCACCGATCGGAGCCGCGTCAACGCTGTAGGCCAATGTTCCGCCGATGGCGCGGATGACGGCACGGCGCAGTCCGCGCATTGCGTATCCGTCACGCATGCCGTCAGGCAAGATTTCGTCTAGCTCACCCTGCATCAGCGCTGCCCAAGCACTATGAAGGGCGACTGAACCGGGCCGCCGGCCTTGGGTGTGACGGGGCCGTTCCACAACGGGTGTCCATCCGCGCGGATGTGCGCCCTCATGAGTCCTTCATCGGTCAACCAGAAGACATGCATGCTCTGCACAACGCCGACCGGCTGGCGCTCAAAAAGGCAGTACTCACCAAGGTCAACAAGGCAGCAATCGCCGCGTTGGCCGACAAGTGGCGAATACTCGTTCACCAGAACTTCCCAGCCCAACATGAAACGCTTGCCGCGATCGAAGGTGACCAAAGGAGCGCCGACGGCTGTCTGTTCGTTCAGAGCTTGCTGGTAGGTCGTATTGCCCATCAGCCAGACCGCACCGGGCGAACCGTATGACGCGCTGTAGAACTGCGCCGCCATCGCAGATGCATTGGCGAAGGTGAATGTGCCTGCCGCCTGACCGCTGGCCGGCGCAATCTCCAGCGCTGCGGTACTCTTCAGGATGCCGAGCGGCTGACCAACGCCGGATCCATTCACGATTGCGTCTTCGATCTTGAATGCGGCTTCGCGCGCGGTTGAGTCCTCAAACCACGGGCCTAGCAGTTCCGAGTCATTCAACAGCTCGCCCGTGAACCTGATGGCCCCGGCGAGAGTCTTGGCGTTCGATTCTGTTGCCGCAAACTTGGGAGTCGACAACGGGATATCTTGGCCCTGGTCGATCCATTGCATATTGAGTCCGCCGCCGCGGGAGCCATCCTGACGCGATGTCTCGTCGATCAGTGGGACGCGCGTCTTGGGTTTGGATACCGGGAATTTTCGGACACGCGGGATCATCTGCCCGGCGGCGCTGATCTTTTCCGCGATAGCCGCGATCGTCTCATCCTGGACGGCGAATCCGCCCATAGAAGGGACAATGGAATTCGCGCCGGCAGGCACGGCTTGCATCACAAGACGGCGATCAAAATCTGCGCCGCGGGTCTCCCCATAGCCAACAACGGCCAGCAGGCCTTCACTTGTCGTCTCAAACGACTCCTTGATCACGTCACGGTTCATTGTAGATATCCATTCTTGCGTGCTGAACGCGACCACTGCGCGGGCTGTGATGCCCATTCGCCAAGTGTGCCGATTGTCGGGCTCATGCCGGGCAGGAGTGCGCTGACGGGTTCGGGTGCGAGGCGCGCGAACTCCGCGCGGACGGCACGCTCGCTTCCGATGGCGCGGCTCAAACTCTCAAGCGCCGCGGCGATCTCTTTGACGGCATTGCGGTGGCTGGGCTGAAGCTCGCGCGCGATCCTGTTGCTTTCGGTGCGGCGCGCTGAGTTCCAAGCGTCAACTTCGGCCGCGAATGCTGCCGCGCTTTCCTCGAATTGGAATTCGAGCTCCCGCGTCTCGCGCGCGAATTCTTCAGGACGCCTGGTCGCAAGCCTGATGTAATCGGCCCCAGCGATCTCGCGCACCCTGGCGGTGCGGTCCTGACTTGCTTCGTTGTAGAAGGCGATGCTTTGCGCAAGATGCCGACGGCGGATGTTATGCGCCACGGCATTGCGCGCGCTGGACACTTCGGTCCACCGCATCTTGGCCTTGTCGTAATCGGATACGGAAGCCGGTTCCGGCTTCCGGCGGATGCCGGCGAGCATGCGAACGCCCTCAATTAGTTTCGGGGTCGCCGTCGCCTAGCTCTGTTGAGTGACCGCGGCTCGTCTAACGGCCACGATCAGGATCGGGGTATACGCGCGTGATAATTCTCGGTCTAGTGGCCTTGGCTAACAGCGCAGCGCCGCTGTTAGTACGCCGCGAGGTGATCTACGAGAAGCTGCACCCGGAAACGAAGCACGGGACCAACCAGCATGATTTGAGGAGTCGCCAACTTGGCGACTCCTCCACCGACCGCTTTACCAAAGCCACGTCTGAGGCGACCGGGGAAAAGGTCGGTCGTGTCTCACTGGGAAAACAAGACGTGAGTTACGTAATCGAACGCGCTGGCTCAGCGTCTGGCGGACTGCAATCGCACTTGATCTTGGCTTGGCCCAGCGGTTGGCCGCAGGGCGTCGACAAGGTCGCTGCCGCCTTACCGGTGCCACCACACGCCCAACACTCTGGGTTGATCTCCTTGGCGCGGGCGGCCATTGCCTTTGCGACACGCGCCGCCAGCTTGACCCCTAGGACCGCGATGACATCGGCGGCGATCTCCGCGGCCGGCAGCGCCGGGTCCAGAGCGTCTGCCCGCGCGTTACGCTGGTCGCGCCACCGCCGCTGCTTCTCTGCATTGGTCATGGCCATAGTTACGTAACCTCTATCGGTTCAAGATCATCCATGATGCTCAGAAACCCCTGCGGCGTATCCGGCATCCGACAATCCAGCGGCGCGCTCTTCAAGATTTCCCAGAAGGCCCGCTGTAGGGGGCTGTGCTCGACCGGGCATGCGGCGAGGACGCCGAAGTCGTTGCCCCATTCACCCGCGGACCAATCGCCCGGCGCATACGCGCGAAGCGCGTTGTGGAATGCGAGACTCGGCGACCACCACGACCGCTCGCCGGGCCGCAGCGGGAAGTGGCGCTTGATGGCCTCGCAGATCAGCCGGCGCCGGAGTGCTCGAGCCTGCGTGAACGGCAGCCGGGGAACGGCGAGCTCGAGCAGCGCGTCGATCTCATCGTTCGTCAGTTGCAGACCAGCGCGGTGCCGAGCCGCGATGTCGGCGAGGTCGATGGTCATTGAGGTGCCCGATCCTCACGCGCCAGCCGCCGCAACGTATCCTCCCAGGCCGTCCGCCACAGCTTGCCGAGCCGTTCCAGGATCACATCGCGGTCGCCCGCGATGGCGAGGTCTGCCACAGCCCGGCGAGCCGCGGTCTCGAACGTCGCCGCGGCCGTGCCAACCATCACGGGCGGAATCGCTTCCGGCCAAAATCGCAGGAAAAGATTCTGACACTGACGGCGGGCTGTACCAGTCGCCACTTGATCGAGAGCCGATTGGTCGCTTGAGTTCATGCGTGAATTCCTTCCCTCTTCATCGTCAAATTGGGCCAATCGGTGCCGCGCCCGAGCGCAGCGAGGGCCTTATGCGCGCTCTCGCGCGCCGCGGCCTTGCGCTCGCCATCTCGACGCAAGTTTGACCCCCTCGAAAGACTCTTAGACAGCATGGTGGGGGTCATATTTGCGTCGTCAGACGGAGGCACTGGTTTTCCGCGCCTTTCCCACGCCCGGCGCTTGATGCCGAACGCCAACCATGGCTGCGTCCTGGAATAGGATTGCTCGCGGGGCTTCATGCCGGACTCGCGGCGCTTGGCCTTTTTCCTGGCAACCTTCCCAGCGTCCCGCTTGGCCCGGCGCTCGGCACGCGCCACATCGACGCCGCCGAAGGTGGTAATGCCCAGTAGCGTGCGGACCTCGTCGGTCATGCCGAGGCGGTCACCCAATGCATCCGCAGTCCATTTGCGGGGCTTGCTGAGTACCTTGCTGATGAGCTTCTGAGCATCAGACTCGGCCATCCATGGTGCCCGCTTGCCGAGCCACCACCTCAAGCCGACGTTGTTTTCGCCGCGCCAAGCCAAGTGGTGCAGCATGATGTACGCGTCGTCGCGACCGCCATCATCGTCCGGCAGCCGATACCGGAGCGCGGACGGACCTCGTTCCAAAAGGGAACGAGGTTGTTCGCCGTAACGGTGAGCAAACCATCGCTCTAGGTCCGCGCATCGAAGCGCAGCAAGGCGAGGCTTGGAACGGTCCAGTCGTTCTCGTGCGAGTGCATCGTAGGTGAGAGCGATCTCCCTCCGTTTGTACGCAACGCGAAACACGCCATCGCCGATGGGCACGGTCACGCCCGCCAGCAATTCCGCTTGCGATTTTCGATTCTGTTGGCTATTTTCGAAGCTGATCAACCGGCCAGGAAGATCACCATCTTCGTTGCGAACGCCGCCTCTCGCCAAGGGGCGGCGTTTCGATTTTGCGAGCATCGATCATGCGGCCTTGCCGCCGTCGCGCTCGGCGCAGCGGGCATCGATCCACGCCATGATCTCGCTTTCGAGATACGAGGCAGTGTTCGCGCCGATCTTGATCTTTCTTGGGAACTTGCCGGCCTTTTGCAGCCGATCGAGATGCACGCGGCTAAAGCAGATACCGAGCGGCTTCAACTCAGCGAAACGCAACAAACGCAACGTAGCCTCCTACAAGATGATGGCGAACGGCGTGCCGCGTTGCCGCGTGCAAGCCGCCTCCAGGTTGATGTTGTCGCCTAGCTTTGAGAGGGAGCGCCCGCTCCCCAATGATGGCCACAGCGGGCCAAGAATCACTTCTGATTCCAGATGATTCGAGCCGACTTGACGTATCGTGTCAAACGGTGACGCGTGGGGAACTCAAAGTTAGCCTCAGGCAGCACGACGTACCGTGCCGGGCTCCGCATTCAGGATCGTCATGAGCCGATCCTCCCAGGCCTCGAACCCGGCGCGCTTTTCGTTCAGATACTCGTGCCGGTCGTAGGTTCCTTCGATCCCTTTGCGCCGGTGTGCGATCATCAATTCTCTAACGCATTCTGGAATGCTGGGAATCGCCGATAGGTGCGTTCGAACCGTCCTCCTAATGTCGTGATTGCGCCAATCAAAGACGCGCGCTGCCACGTCCAACCTGCCCTTGATATAGTCCGACACCGTCACGGACTTCCGACCGTTCGTGTTCGAGAACAGGAAGTCGCCCTCGTTCCATCGCGGCAGGCTGCCAAGCACGGTAAGCACCATAGGGGAAAGCGGGACCGCGTGATCCAACTTTCCCTTCATGCGCCCGCCGGGGACGGTCCATAAGCGCCTCCGTAGGTCGAACTCAGACCATCGAGCATCGGCAACCTCATTCAGCCGAGCGCCGGTCAACACCAAAAACTGATAGATGGCCCCCCACGGATACGCGTACGACACTGCCGCCTGCCATACCCGCCGTAGTTCCGCGTCATCCAGGTGCCGCGTGCGCGGCTTCACGTAGCCGAGCAAGTCTCCGGGCTTGATTTGCCCGGCCGGTGAAAACGGCACCTTGCCCCTCGACACGGCCCAACGAAAGAACCGACCCAGGTGGCTCAGAACGTTACGCGCCTGAATGGGCGCAGACGCCGCCTTTTGCATCACGGCGTCGGCTACGTCCTCTGTGGTGATGGACTTGATGGATCGGCCGGCCCAGGGCCCGATAGGCTTTCCGTTAGGATCGCGGCCTCCGAACTCTCGACGTAGGGCACGCGCTATTTCGGCGGCCTTCTTCCCGCCCAGCCGCTGCGAAATGTAGACCTCCATAACCGCGTCAAATGCGTCAGCCCTCGCTCTTTCGACTTGGGCCGCCTCTGCCTCCATCTTCGCGCGGGGATCGGCACCGGTGGCGATCTCCTCAAGCCAGCGCCGTGCTGTGGCGCGAGCCTGAGTTAGGTCTACCGCCCCTACCCGCGCGATGGTCCGACGCGTCGGATGCTTTGCGCCGGGCATCCGCTTGATCAGCACGAATGACTTCGCTCCCGTATCCGTCACACGGACGGCGAAGCCGGGAACGATCACGTCGTGTACGTCGTACTTCGATCCCCGCGGCGCAGGCGGGAGCGCACCGATCATCCGTGGATTGAGAGTCTTGCGCTGGACCGTCATGTCGGACACCTCCCGGGGCAACACTGGGGCAACACATCTCGTGTGGTGCCCTAAGCTGCCGTTGTGCCGAGAGGTTTTGACGAGTCTGCGAAAGCCCGCAAGATACCTACGCTTTCAGACGGTCGCGGTGTTACACGACGTTGCCTGAGGTGATGTGGATAAGTCCGCGTTGAGAAAAATGGTTATGGTTTACGACGTGCCGATTAACCAGCAACCATGCTGGTTTGCGAAGTTTTCCGCGGCCGGGGCAACAACCAGGGCAACAATTTGCAGCGCTCGCATTCGCAGCCGAAGAATTTTGTGGACGACGCTCACACGAGTGCGACGCGGCTCCGCTGAAATTCCGATTCCAGGAAAATAACTCACACTGCTTCCGGCAAGGTCTTTCGATTGAGCCGTCTCGCGCGTGAGCGGCCGGCTCTTCCAGAGTCGCCAAGTTGGCGACTCTGCCCCC
>JBAQUQ010000363.1:0-1517 GCA_049297615.1 Burkholderiaceae bacterium | reverse complement strand
CGTGGCTACAAGCCGAAGAGGCGATTCGAGTGCCCCTCATCGAACCCTGGCGCGTGCGTCTTGCCGACCCGGCGTTTCGCGCCGCAGTCCTTGCGCATCTGGCGCGCCACCCTGAATGGCAGCCGCTGGTCGTGCCTCCCAGAAAGCCCAGGCCGCGCATCGTGGTTCCCGACAATGCGCCCACGGCACCACCGCTACCCGCCGCGACGCCGCGCCCTGCCGAAAAAGTATCTGCGCCGGCCTGAACGCAAGCGAAGCGACTCGAACGTCACGCGAGCGACCTGACGATACAAAGCACCCGCGACCCTTTCTATACACCTCACGCACCCTCCGGAGAACGACCATGCGCTTGCTGTTGAAGTTCAACCTGATCTTCGCGCTCGTATTCGCCCTCGGCCTGGTCGGCTGCGGCTGGCTGTCGCGTGACCTGCTGCAGCGCAACGCCAAGGAAGAGATCCTCGAGCACGCGCGGCTGCTCATGGAAAAGGCGATCGCGGTGCGCAACTACACGACGACGCAGATCCAGCCGCTGCTGGGCACGCAGATGAAATACAGCTTTCTGCCGCAGTCGGTGCCGGCCTACGCCGCCACCGAGGTGCTGCACGAGTTGGCGCGCAAGTACCCCGAATACGGCTACAAGGAAGCGACGCTGAACCCGACGAATCCGCGCGACCGCGCCGTGGCGTGGGAAGAAGACATCGTGAATCGATTCCGCGCCGTCGATTCGCAAAAAGAGCTGTCGGGCGAACGCGATTCGCCCACCGGCCGCATGCTCTTCATCGCCCGGCCGCTGAAGATCACCAACCCGGCGTGCCTGATCTGCCACAGCACGGTCGACGCCGCGCCCAAGCCCATGCTCGATCGCTATGGCCCGGCCAACGGCTTCGGCTGGAACCTCAATGAAGTGATCGGCGCCCAAGTCGTGTCGGTTCCGATGACGGTGCCGCTGGCGCGCGCCCAGGCGACCTGGCAGGTGTTCATGCTGTCCCTGGGCGGCGTATTCATCGCCATCGCCGTCGTGCTCAACCTGATGCTGTGGGCACTCGTCATCCGCCCGGTCACGCAACTCTCGGCGCTGGCCGACAAAGTCAGCCTGGGCGAGATGGACGCCGACGAATTCAAGGTGAAAAGCCGCGACGAAATCGGCGTTCTCGCCGCTTCGTTCTCGCGCATGCGGCGCAGCCTCGAGCAGGCGATGAAGATGCTGTCCTGAGGGAAGGCATGAATCTTTCCGCTGCGCGGGCCGATCTCAGGCCTGCGCTCCTGGCCGTACGTCAGTACGGCTGCGGTGCTCAATCTGACCTCGACCCGCTCGCGACGAAATCTTCAAGCCTTCTGCGCGCGGTGCACATTCCCCAGGTGTCGGCTGAAGATCGTTTCACAGGTTAATCCGAAGTTCCGGAAGCAGACGAGCGAGTTTGTTCTTTGACGACGCGGGTTTGGCGTGAGGGCGGGGTTGCGGCTGCTGCCTACATTCGGATTTGCTTGAGCAGCTCGAACGCGCGCTGTTGCGTTGC
>JBAQUQ010000362.1:0-10580 GCA_049297615.1 Burkholderiaceae bacterium | reverse complement strand
GCCTGCGCCCGCCGCACCAGTCCTCGCTCCTGCTCCTGCTGCGGCGCCAAGTGCGGCGAATGCGCCGGCTGCCGCGCCTGGTGCGGCATTTGCCACGCTGTTCGTGCCACTCATTTCGCGGCCTTTGGGGCGCATCGGCTGGGGCCGCCCGACCCCTCAAAGCGCGACTCCGGTCGACGCGACGATGCGTCACGATGCAGCCGCGCTGGAGCTGCGCCAGAAGCTGGCCCACCGCTTGCACGCCCTGGCTGACCAGCAAACCGCCCGTGGCCACGCGCTGCGCTGCACGATTGCGGTGGACAGCATGCAGTTCCTCGCCGCAGTGAACTGCGCCGACCCGGCCGACCAGAGCGATGCCTGGCGCGCCCTCCACCCACTGCTGGTCGCCGGCGCGGTGACGCAGGCGCAGGCCCATCTGTGCTTCAGCGTGAGCGGGCCGAGCGTGGCCCCGGCGTCCTGTGAGGCAAGCCCCCAGTGGCCCGGCCCATGAAAGCAGCGACTCGCGCCGCTTCCCGGGTGGGTCTGGGCAAACCGAAGCGTCCTGATCAGCCCTGCAAGATGCCGTCGATCACGGCCGGCTTGGGGTTGGCCGGCGTTGGCTCGGTGCCATTGACGAGCACCGGGTCGACCGTGATGCTGCTCGCATCGGGCAGCGCCATCGATGCGGCACCGCCCAGACTGAGCGACGCCTTGCAGCTGGCCTCGGCCGCGCCGGTCAACTTGGCCAGGCGCAGCTCGCGCTCCAGGTACTTCACGTAGTAGGTGCTGGCGCCGCTGGTCACGCTCGAACCGTCGAGAATATCGAACGCCGGGACCCAGCGCACGTTCTGCCCGCAGGGGACTTCGGCATTGGTGTCGGGGTTCACGCATTGGCCGGGAACGCCTTGCAGTTCACCGAATCCGCTGAACTGAAGCTGGACCGTGGTGCCCTCGTACTTTGCGGTGTCGACGGCGCGAATGTTGCCGGCATGGGCTGCAAACGCGAGCTGTTTGGGCGGGTCGATGGTGACGCCCGCCGCGCCGAAGTAATGGTTCCAATGGTTCGGGCCGGTCTCCCATTCATAGGTCACGGTGGCGCGGTCGGCCAGCCCCGGGCAGATGCGGGCGCCCGCGCTGTTCGGTGTGCCGTTCACATCGCAACGCACGTCGGCAAGGTCGGCTTGCGCCAGCATCGCGCCGCTGTTCAAGCCGCCGCTGAACGGGCCCAGGGCATCCTTGTTCAACGTCGAACCGTCGATGTTCACGCCGAGCCGGCTCAGCATGCCATTGCTGAACTGGTAGGCCGGCGGCGTGATCACCGGCTCCCATGAGTGGGCGAGAAACGGCTGGGGCGGTTGCGCCGCGAACGCAGCGGCGAGATCACCCTCCAAGCAATTGTTCAAGCAGACCAGGTCGGTCGGTGCGTCGCTCGCATCGGGTGCCACCATGCTGCGGCTACGGAAGGCCAACACCGTTTCGGCAGCGAAGGCGCCGGTTTCGGGCACCGAGACGGCACCGTTTCCGCCGATCGACTGAAAGAAGATGGGCAGCATCCTGACCCCGGCTGTCCTGAAGTCGGCGGCGCTCACTTCGAGCGGCGGCGAGAACGGCTGCTGCGAGCAGCCGTTCTGGTCGCAGGACTGGGTGCCGATCGCGACCAGCTTGGCCCCGTCCCACTGCAGTTCATAGTTCGAGCCCTGCTGCAAGGAGCCCACCGGCTGGTTCACCCAGTACATCATCGACACGCTCTTGAACGAGCCCAGCGTGGCAAGCTCGCGCACCTGCTTCCACAGCTTACCGCCGCGCTTCACCACCGACAACGCCTGGTCATCATTGCCCACTCGGCGCGTCAAGGTGCCCGCGCTGCCCAGCGTGGCCAGGGCCGATTCGGGCAACCACAGGCCCCAGAAACTCCAGAAACCGAAAGTGCTGGTGTCGCCGTTGACGTACTTGACCGGAAACCCCGGGTTGCTCGCGCTCAGGCGCGAACCGTCTTCGTTGTAGGTGCCGTAGCGCCAGGTGGAGTAGTCGGCCACCGCCTTGTCGCGTGCGAAGCAGCCGTCCACGGTGCCGTCGCTGCGACGGAAGTTGTCGGTGTCGTAGGCGAAGCTGAAATCGAAGGGCGAGCCGTTCTCGGCGCCCTGCACCCGCCCTTGGCCGTTGTCGGTGCTGGGCGCCTGCAGCGCCAGCTTGGTGGTCCGCGAGCCGCTGCCATCTTGCTCGGACTCATAGAAACTCACGCCGCTCGCTTCCGACTTGAGCACGCCCTTGAACTGGCAGGGGCCACTCTGCACACCGGCGGGCTTGCCGCAATAAGTGATCGTGAACAGGCCGTTCGAGTTAGCGTCGGACTTGCCCGCCGTCGCCACGCTGTAGACATAGATGCTCGACTTGTGGCCCGGCTCGCCTTCGCTGGTGAGCCACGCCTTCATGATCAAGGGCTCGAGGACCGACGCCTGGGTCGACACCACCACGGCCGACATGAAATTGGTGGCGTTCGATTCACCCGCATTGGTGCTGCCCGACTTGCTGCCGTTGCCGCGCCCGCTGCATTTGTTCTCGTCCACGAGGGCACGGTAGGCGCCCTGGTTGACGAGCGCGTCGGGTCGCATCGCACTCATCACGCACATGATCATGTTGACCGTGCCGATGCGGTCGCCGACCCGATCCTGCACCCAGGTGTTCTGGTTGTCCGTGACGTAGGCGCCCGAGGTCGGCGCGGCCGCGAAGGCGACCGGAACGACGAGCGCGGCCAGGCCGAGGCTGAGGGATTTCAATGCTGTCTTCATGTTGTGACCCCTGCGCTCACTTGGCACTCACCACTTGTACCGACGACGGCAAAGTGATGGTGGACTGGGTGATCACGCTGGGCGCGGCCGATGCGGCCGGCGCGGTCGCCGCGGCCGCCGACGATGAAGCGCCGCCGCAGGCCGACAAACCGAGCGCGCCTGCAAGCAGGGCGAAACAAGCGCAGCCATGAACCGCGCCAACACGATGAATGTGCATGGAAACTCCGATGAATTTGGACGAACAGATATCCCTTATCGGGGTCGCGAGGCGCCAACTCGAGGCCTGCATTGACACTCAGGTGAGCAGCGTGACGAAGATGACAGAATGCGCCGGGCAGCACGCCGGTCGCGACAATGGGGCTCAAGTTCGCGGCGGACCGGCCGCACCGAGCCTGATGCAGTGGACTGTCAGCGCCAGTGCGCCACGCCCGGGTTGAACGCGCATGTCAGAGTCCGATCTCGTCCTCACCCCAAGCACCCATCCACCGATTCGCAGCTTCGTGCGTCGTGCCGGCCGCATGGGGCCGGGCCAGGCGCGTGCGCTGCAAGAGCTGGGGCCGCGCTTTGTCTTGCCCTATACCGCCAAACCTTGCGACTTCGACGCAGCCTTCGGCCGCAGCGCACCGCGCATCCTCGAAATCGGCTTCGGCATGGGCCATGCCACGGCGGCAGTTGCGATGTCCCTGCCCGACACCGATTTTGTCGGGATCGAGGTGCATCCGCCCGGCGTGGGCGCCTTGCTCAAGCGTATCGGCGAACTCGGATTGGCGAATCTTCGCTTGATTCAGCACGACGCCGTCGACGTATTGCGCCATATGGTCGCGCCGCAATCACTCAGCGGCGTTCATCTCTTCTTCCCCGACCCCTGGCACAAGAAGAGGCACCACAAGAGGCGCTTGATCCAAAACGAGTTCGTCGAGCTGCTCGCAAGCCGCTTGCACCAAGGCGGTCGAGTGCATTGCGCGACCGATTGGCAGCCCTATGCACAGCAGATCCTGGAGACGCTGGCGGCGCAAGCCGCGCTGCGCAACACGGCGGCCGGCTTTGCCGAGCGTCCGAGCTACCGCCCGCTCACCAAGTTCGAAAGCCGCGGCCTGAAGCTGGGGCACGGCGTCTGGGATGTGATCTTCGAGAAGGCCTAGCTCATTCAGCCCAGTGCACCACACCGCTGTATGAAGTGACGAGCACGACGATGCCGAAGGCGATGCGGTACCAGGCAAAGGGCTTGAAGTCGTGGCTCGAGATGTAGCGCAACAGCCAGCGCACGCAGACCCAGGCCGAAAGGAAGGAGAACACGAGCCCGACGCCGAACAGCGGAATGTCGGCCGCCGACAGCAGGGCGCGCTCTTTGTACAGGCTGTAAGCGCCCGCGCCGATCAGGGTGGGAATCGCCAGGTAGAAGCTGAAGTCGGTCGCGCAGCGCCGGCTCAAGCCCAGCAGCATGCCGCCGATGATGGTGGCGCCGGAGCGACTCGTTCCCGGAATCATCGCGAAGCATTGCACCAGGCCGACCTTGAGCGCGTCCCAGGCTGTCATGTCGTCGACCGACTCGATGCGCACCGCGCTCGTGCGGCGTTCTGCCCACAAGATGATGAAGCCGCCGATGATGAAAGTGCTGGCCACGACTTGGGGAGTGAAGAGGTTCGCCTTGATCGCCTTGCCGAACAGCAGGCCGAGCACGACCGCCGGAACGAAGGCGATGGCCACGTTCAGGGCGAAGCGCCGCGCCTGTGCGTCATTGCCCAGGCCGAGCATCGTGGCGCGCAGCTTTTGCCAGTAAACGATCATCACGGCGACGATGGCGCCGGTCTGGATGGCGATGTCGAACACCTTGCTCTTGTCGTCGTGAAAGCCGAGCAAGGAGCCGGCAAGGATGAGGTGGCCCGTGCTCGAGATCGGCAGGAACTCGGTCAACCCCTCGACGATGCCCATCAGCATCGCCTTGACGAACAAGGTGAAGTCCACGCTCTGCCCTATGGCAAGGCGGCCGTGACGACCACCTCGATCTTCCACTGCGGCCGTGCCAGCAGCGCCTGCACGGTGGCGCGCGGCGGCGCGTCGCCGGGCTCGACCCAGTCGTCCCACACCGAGTTCATCGCGTCGAAGTCGCCGATGTCGGCCAGGAATATCTGGCACCTCAAGATGTGCGCGCGGTCCGTGCCGGCCTCGGTCAGCAGTCTGTCGATGGCCCCCAGCACCTGGGCGGTCTGGCCGCGAATGTCCTGCGTCGCGTCGCTGGCCACTTGACCGGCCAGGTAGACCGTGCCGTTGTGGATGGCCGTCTCCGACATGCGGTCGCCGACGTGATAGCGCCTTACCCCATGGGTCATCGTTTCGATCCTCGTTTGTGGCTGTGCTTGTGCGCGTGCGGATGCGGGCGAGGCTGCGCATGCGTGGCGTGTTCCGCTGGGCGGGAATGTCCCGGCTCGGCCGAATGGGCCCTGCCCTGACCGATCTTGCTTTCCGTCCCCTTGAATAACTTGTGCAGATTGGCGCTGTGGCGCCAGATCAGCAGCAGGCCCATCACGGTGACGGCAAAAGCCGGCGCGCCGCCGCCCCAGATCAGCAACTGGTAGAAAGGCGCGAACACGGCGCAGACGATGGCCGCGAGCGAGGCATAGCGGAAGAACGCCGCGACGATCACCCAGGTGAGCAGGGTCGCCAAGCCCAGCACGGGGTTCAGGCCGAAGATCGCGCCGCCTGCGGTGGCGACGCCCTTGCCACCATGGAACTTGAAGAACACCGGCCACAGGTGCCCCAGGAATGCCGCCAAGGCCGCGCCAGCCTCCGTGCCGTGACCCAGACCAAAGCGTTCGCCCAACATCTGCACGAGCAGCACGGGAACATAGCCCTTCAGCGCGTCGAGCAGCAAGGTCAAGCCGGCCGCGCCCCTGTTTCCCGAGCGCAGCACATTGGTCGCGCCGGGATTGCCCGAGCCATACGTGCGCGGATCACGCAGGCCGAGAATACGGCTGACGATGATCGCAAACGATAGCGAACCGATGAGGTAGGCGGCCAGGACGGCCAGGGCGGCGAAAGCGAAGTTGCTGGAGGGCATGGGAGCAGTTGCTGTTCACCGCCGAACGGGTATCCCTACTGCGCCGGATCGCGCTGCGCCCAGCGGATCGCGTCGATGGCCTCCAGCACTTCGCGCGGCAGCGTCGTGCCCCAGGCGGCGACGTTCTCATCGAGCTGGGCGACGGTGGTCACGCCGATGATGGTGCTGGCGACGCGCCAGTTGCTGTAGCAAAACGCGAGCGCCATGCGCGCCGGCGTCAAGGCGTGTTCGCGCGCCAGGGCGTTGTACTTGCGCGCCGCGGCCAGGGTTTCGGGGCGGCCCCAGCGTTGTTTGCGCACCGCCTCGTAGCGTGCGATGCGTCCGCCCTGCGCGTCAGGCTCGAACCCCTTTGCATCGTATTTTCCGGTGAGCGTCCCGAAACCCAAGGGCGAGTATGCGAGCAGCGAGACACCGGTGCGATAAAGGACTTCATCCAGGCCGTTGTCGACCACGCGATTCACCAGGGTATAGGGGTTTTGCAGGCTTACCACGCGCGGCAGGCCATATTGCTCGGCCAGGCGCAGGAATTCGCTCAGGCCCCAGGGCGTTTCGTTGGACACACCGATGCCGCGCACCTTGCCCGCCTTGATGAGACCGTCCATCGCCTCGAGCTGGGCGCGAATGCCGGTGTAGTCGCCGTCTTTGGCGGGATCGAAATACACGCCGCCGAAAATGGGCGCGTTGCGAATCGGCCAGTGAATCTGATACAGGTCTATCGTGTCCGTCTTGAGCCGCGCCAGCGATTCGTCGCACGCCTGTACGAAGTCGGCCGGCGTCACATTGGCCTTGCCCCCGCGCACCCAATCCATGCCGCGCGCCGGGCCGGCGATCTTGCTCGCCAGCACGATCTTCCGGCGTGCACCGGGCCGGGCCGCGAGCCAGTCGCCGATGATGCGCTCGGTGGCGCCATAGGTCTCGCGGCGCGTCGGCACCGAATACATCTCGGCGGTGTCGATGAAATTCAGGCCGTGCTCGAGGGCGCGGTCGAGGATGCGGTGCGCCGTTTCTTCGTCGACCTGCTCGCCGAAGGTCATCGTGCCCAGGCAAACCGGCGTGACACGCAACTCGCTGCGACCGAGGGTGACCAGGGACGTGAGCGCTGCGGTGCCGATCGGTGGTGCTGCTTTCATGGGGGTCAGTGTAGCGGCGCCATGGCGCCTCGACGCACCTGAAACCACTTGTGGCCACCATGAACACCCTGTGCCGGCCCAGCCTCGACTCGTGTACGCTTGGCACCCCCTGGCAGGTGTTTCCTGCCCCGGGCCGACACTGCATGGCAATCTTTCGCACCCTCGCCGCGCACCTCGCCTTCCTGCTCTTCGTTGTTGCGGGCAGCGCGGCGCAAGCGCAGCTGGCCGACCCCTGGAAAGACTGGCTCAGCGCCGACAGCGCACATTTCCGCGTGCACTACCGCAGCGAACACCGCGCGCAGGCGCAGCGCGCTATCCGGGCCGCCGAGAACGCCTACCCGCGCATCACGACCCTGCTGCAATGGGAACCGCGCGGCCGCACCGAAATCGTGTTGTTCAACGAGTTCGACCTGGCCAATGGCTACGCGACGCCGCTGCCGTACAACACGATCGGCGTCTTCCTCGCGCTCGACGACGAAGGCCAGCTGCTGGACAACTCGGCCTGGCTCGACTTGCTGCTGACGCACGAGTTCACGCACATCGTCCACCTCGATAAGGTGCGCGGCGCACCCAAGGTCCTGCAAGCGATTTTCGGCCGCGTGCCGTGGTTCTTCCCGAATCTGTTCCAGCCGATGTGGGCCATCGAAGGCCTGGCCGTCTACACCGAGAGCACGCCCGCCGGCGGCCGCGGGCGCTTGCGCAGCCCGCTGTTCGAAGCACAGCTGCGCGCCCAGGCGACGAGCGGGTTTCTGTCGCTGAGCGAACTCAATGCGGACGGCCGCGCGTTGCCGCTGACCAAGTCCTACCTGTACGGCGCGTATTTCTACGACTTCCTGGCGCGCCGCTACGGCGAGGACGCGATTCCGAAATACGTGGAGCGCTACAGCGGCAATGTCGTACCGCGCCTGCACAGCGGCCCCTACGAAGTGACCGGCAAGATGATGGACGTTTTGTGGGACGAGTTCCTCGTCGACTTGGCGAGCCAGGTCGATCAGCGTGCTTCAGCCGTGCGCCGCCAGCCGCAAGCCGCGGGCCAGGCCCTCATCGGCCCGCTGTTCGACATCACCGCCGTTGCGGCCCTGCCGAGCGGCGCAGCGCTCGCCGTGCTCGACGACGGCCTGCGCGCTCCGCACCTGGTGCGCGTGACGAGCGACGGCACACAACAAGAACTGCGACGTGTGAACCGCGGCGCGCGCCTGGACGCCGCGCCCGACGGGCGCGTGCTCGTCGTCCAGCCCGATCTGTGCGAGGGCTATTACCTCGCCTATGACGTGTACCGCCTCGAGACCGACCAGTCGCTGCGCCAACTGACCCATTGCGCCAGGTTGCGCCGCGCGGTGCAGGCCGGCGAGACGATCGTCGCCATCCAGAACGACGCAGGCTCGACGCGCTTGCTGCAACTCGACGCCGAGGGCCGCGAAACACGCGTCCTGGTCGAGGCCGCGGCGGACACCGACCTGATCGACTTGGCCGCGAGCCCCGACGGTCAACGCGTGCAGTTCGTCGCCAAGCGTGAAGACGATTGGCAAGTGCTCGAGCTGAGCCTGGCTGCGCCCGGGTCCGCACCGCGCCTGCTCGCGCGCCACAACGCCCCGGTGCACGGCCTGCGCCACACGGCGGCGGGGCTCGAGTTCATTGCCGCCTACGACGGCGTCTACAACGTGTGGCGCCTTGCACCCGGCTCCTTGCAGCGCCTGACGCACAGCCACACCAGCATCCTCGCGCACAGCGGCACCCTGCCCGACGGCGCGTCGTGGCTGGTGGCGGTGGCGAACAACGGCGTGGAGTTGCGCCACATGACACAAGCTTCTGTCCAGCAGCGCATCGCCGCCGTCGACACAGCCGTGCAGGCCGAGCCTGCGGCGCCGGGCAGGGCAGCTGGGCCGCCCATGACTTCGGCCACGGCCTCGGGCGCTGGCCCGGGCGCTGACTCGGCCGCCCTCGGCGACGCCAGACCCTATGCGGCGTGGCGTTCGATCTATCCACGCTCATGGTTCCCCGCCATCACCGCCGACCGCGGCTTGAGCGCTTACGGCGCCAGCACCTTCGGCGGCGACGCGCTCGGCTGGCACCGCTATGCCGGTATCTTCCAATGGGAAACGAGTCAGGGCGAAGCCATCGGCGGTTTGGAGTACCTGTTCCTCGGCCGGCATCACCTTGCCCTGAGCCGCAGTTTGGAATCACGCGCCTGGACGGGCGCCAGCGGCAAGGAAGACGTGAAGATCTACGACCGCGCCACGCAAGTGCAATGGCTCAGCACCTTGCCGTTTCACCGGCTCGAGCGGCGCTTGACGCTGGGCGTCGGCGCCGCGCTGGACATCAATGAGCGCATCGACCTGGTCGGCGCCACGACCACCCGGCCGCGCGACGAGCGCCTGGCCGCGCTGCTGATCGAATTCGACACGAGCGGCGCCAACTGGTGGAGCGAAGGCGAGAACCGCGGCCAGCGCAGCACCCTGCTGTACGAGACCTACAAACCCTTCGCGCGCAGTGGCGGCAGCGGCGGCAATACTGCGCCCAACTACGACGGCGAGGTGCTGCGCCTGGACCTGCGCGGCTACCTCGGAATGTGGAGCAGTGTGCTGGCCGTGCGCCACACCGAAGCGCGCGCGCGAGGCTTCACCGAACTGTTCCAGCTCGGCGGAGCGCTCGACCCGCAATTGCAGCTCGGCACCGTGTTGAACAGCCGCCGCATCGCCTTGCGCGGCTACGACGCCGATGAGCCTTCACTGGTAGGCACCGATGCGCGCGTCACCAGCATCGAGTGGCGCGCCCCGCTGGCCGACGTCGACCGCCACGGCATGGTCCCGCCGTTCGGCCTGAACCGCCTCTCGGCGACCTTGTTCTTCGACATCGGCGGCGCGTGGACTCTGGGCGAGCGGCCCGCACATTACAAGCGCGGCGCCGGCGTCGAGTTGATCGGCGAAGTGAAGCTGCTCTATTCGATCGGCCTGCAATTGCGCGGCGGCATCGCCAAGGGCCTGGACGCACCGCGCGAGGTGCTGGCTTACTTGAGTCTGGGCCGGGCGTTCTGAACCTTTCGGATCGGCGCTCGACACGCCAAGCCGCCTCGTCGCGAAAGGCGCCCGCGGCGCGGCGGTCGCGCGAACTCGTAGCACGCGCGCGCAATCACCCCGCCGCCGCCCTGCCCTCCTCCTGCAAGCGCAACACGCGCCGCTGCACCTTGCCCGTCGTCGTCATCGGCAGGGCGTCGATGAATTCGATTTCCTTCGGGTACTCGTAGGGCGCCAGTTTGCCGCGCACGTGCGCTTGCAGTTCGTCGATCAATGCGTCCGACGCCACATGGCCCGCTGCCAGCACGACGTAAGCCTTGACGACGGCGCCGCGCTGCGCGTCGGGTTTGGGCACCACGGCCGCATTGGCCACCGCCGGGTGTTTGACCAGGCAGTTCTCGATCTCGCTCGGCCCGATGCGGTAGCCCGCCGCCTTGAACATGTCGTCACTGCGGCCTTGGTACCAGAGGTAGCCGCCCTCGTCCATCACGGCCATGTCGCCGGTGCGGCACCAACTGGAGTCGACGCTGCCGGTGAACTTGGCGCGAGTCGCCTCGTCGTTCTTCCAATAGCCGAGGAAGAAGACCGGGTCGGGCGCGCCGTGCACGTC
>JBAQUQ010000361.1:0-8571 GCA_049297615.1 Burkholderiaceae bacterium | reverse complement strand
AGGCCCAGGCGCTCGCGCTGTTCGCCGCTCTGGGCGTGCCGAGCGTCGAGTCGCGCATCGCACGCGCACCGCACTACGAGCATGATCTGGCCTATCCGGTCGCCGCGAAAATTCTGTGCGCCGATATCACGCACAAGACCGAGGCCGGCGGTGTCGCGCTCGGCATATCGAGCCGCGCCGAGTATCACGAGCGGGTGAGCGGGATGCTCGCCGCCGTATCCGCTGCCCAGCCTGGCGGGCGCATCGACGCCGTCATCGTGCAGCCTATGCAAGCTGGCCTGGCCGAAGTGATCGTCGGGTACCGCCACGATGCCTTGGTCGGGCCCATCGTCCTGGTGGGCACGGGAGGCACGCTCGCCGAGATCTACCACGAGGTTGCACTGCGCCTGGCGCCGGTGAGCGAGACCCAGGCCACGGCGATGATCGACGAAGTGAAGGGGCTGGCGACGCTGCGCGGCTATCGCAAGCTGCCGCGCGGCGACGTCGCCGCTCTCGCGCAAGCCGTCGCGGCGCTGTCGCGGCTCGCCCTCGTTGCCGGTCAGCCCGTCGCCGAAGCCGAGATCAACCCGCTGATCGTCAAGCGAGAAGGCGTCGTCGCCGTCGACGGCCTGGTCGTGATGAAGGAGTGAGCATGGATTTCCGCGACACGCCGCAGCAGCAGTTGTTTCGCGATTCGGTGCAGCGCTTCGCCGCGAAACACCTCGCGCAGGGCGCGCGCGAGCGCGCCCACTCGGGCGAGTACCCGTGGGACGTCGCCAAGCTCATGGCCGGCCAGGGGTTGCTCGGCATCACGATCTCCCCGGCCGACGGCGGCCAGGGCGGTTCGCTGATCGACGCGGTGATCGCCATCGAGACCGTCGCGGCGAGCTGTCCGAAAAGCGCCGATGTCGTCCAGGCGGGCAACTTCGGTGCGATCCGCGTTCTCGCCGAATACGGCACGCAGCGACAGAAGGAGCTTTACCTCGGGCCGCTGCTGCAAGGCGCATCCGTCATCTCGGTGGGCATGACCGAACCCGACGCGGGGTCGGCAGTGACCGAGCTCGCGACTTCGGCGGTCGCGCAGGGCGAAGGCTATCGCGTGAACGGCTCGAAAGTATTCACGACTCACTCGACGCACGCCGGCGTGATGCTCGCCTATGTTCGCTTCGGTCCGGGCGTGGGCGGCATCGGCTCGGTGCTGATCGATCTGAGGGCGCCCGGCGTGCGCTTCGGCCAGCGCTCGAAGTTCATGTCCGACGAGGTCTGGGCGCAGATCCATCTGGAAGACGTGTTCGTCCCCGCCGACATGGTCGTGCTCGGGCCAGGCGGGTTCAAGAAGCAGATCGCCGGGTTCAATGTCGAGCGCATCGGCAACGCCGCGCGCTCCCTCGCGCTCGGGCGCTACGCGTTCGAGCGTGCGCGCGCCTGGGCAATGCAGCGCAAGCAGTTCGGGCGACTGCTGTGCGAGTTCCAGGGCCTGCAATGGAAATTCGCCGACATGAAGATCAAGCTCGACGCCGCGCAGTTGCTGCTGTACCGCGCCGCGGTCAACGCCGACGGCGCTTTCCCGTCGCCCGAGGAAACCGCGATCGCCAAGGCGTTTTGCAACCAGGCCGGCTTCGACGTGGCCAGCGAAGCGCTCCAGGTCATGGGCGGCCTGGGCTTCAGCCAGGAAGAGCTGGTCGAGTACTGCGTGCGGCGCTGCCGCGGTTGGATGATCGCCGGCGGCTCGATCGAAATCCTCAAGAACCGGATCGCCGAAAGCGTCTTCGAGCGCAGCTTCTCGCAGCGGCCGGCGCTTTAGCGGCCTGCCACCTTGCCGGTCACAGCCTTGCGAAGCGCGGCCCGTGCGAGCAAGCGCGTCGAGTCGAGCGTCGGCAAGGAGGAGTTCTGGTCGTTGATGATCAGGGGAATTTCCGTGCAGCCCAGAACAACCGCTTCGCAGCCCAGGGTCTGAAAGCCGCGGATGACTGCCTGAAAGTACGCGATGCTTTCCGGACGGATGACTCCATAGACCAACTCGTCCATGATGATGCGGCTTGTCTCCTCGCGTTGTGCATCGGTCGGGCGCATACAAACGAGCCCGAGCCGACCCAGTTTCTCCGGGTAAACCTCGCTGCCCAAGAGCCAGCGCGTGCCTGTGAGGCCGACTCGCCTATAGCCGCGCGATGCGGCCTCGGCGGCGACGACTTCGGCGATATGCAGCCAAGGCAATGGCGAAACGGACTCCACATCGCGGAAGGCCTGATGAATGGTGTTGTCAGGGCAGATGAGGAAGTTGGCCCCGGCGGCGGCGAGCTTGCGAGCCGAGGTGAGCATCAGCTCAGCGACTCCCTGGAGATCGTTCCGCTCGAGGCATTGCACATACCCAGCCAGCGATGAATTGTGGAGCGACACCTCGGGATGTGCATGCGGCCCGAGCAGAGCCGGCCCCTCGCTGCAGATCGTCCGATAGCACAGCGCGGCGCCTTCGGCTGAACAGGCGACGATGCCTATGTGCAAAGGCTTCGGCCAGACTGTCACGCCCCTTTCCCCGCGGGTGAGCCTTTGAGCTCGATGATATTTCCGTCTGGGTCCTGGATGTATAGCGAAGGTCCAATGCCTTCGGCCCCAAACCGTGCGGCGGCAGGTTCCGGCAACGCGACACCCTGCGCAGACAAGTGAACCTGAATAACCCTCTCGTCGAACGGTTCAACGCGCAAGCACAGATGGTCCAGGTTGCGACCGGTCGGCTCTGCCGCCGCGCCGCCCTTCTGTCCCAACGGGCCATCAACCGCCACCAGATCGAGCATTGACGCGCCGGCCCGCAGGTGAATCAGGCCCAAGTCAGGCCTTTCCCGTGCCACCGACATCCCCAAGACACTGGTGTAGAAGGCAACCGAAGCCGCCAAGTCTCGGACACGCAGCACAACGTGGTCGATGCCTTGAACTTCAATGCAGGTCTGCTTGATGGAATGGTTGGCTGCCTTCATGGATTGCAATGCATTTCACTGCATGTTCTCAGTTCTTCCGCACGATACACCTGGCGTCTTCGAACCCGGCATCTCTATTCTTGGGTTCGCGGTGCGGTCCCACGCATGGCTCGATCGATCCGGGGGCAGACCTCGTTCGCCATGAGTTCCATGGAACGCCGCGCGAGCACTGGATCGACCCAGTCGTGGCCCGTATAGAGCAGGGTGCCGAACGCGCCGACCTCGTTGCGCAATGCGAGTATCTGGTCCGCGACGCTCTCCGGGGTTCCGGCGATCACGAGGCGCTTTACGCATCGCTCAGCAGAGAGCTCGGAGTCGGGCTGGTCCGGAAAGTCGCGCATCACGCCCAGGCCGCCAGACCTCGCGAGCTTGGTCCTCATGACGTGAAAGTAGAAGCCGTGCGCGCCGTCCTCGCGATGCGCATAGCGACGTGCCGTGGACTCGTCGTCGGCGACGAAGACGCTGCGCGCCACGCGCCAGCCGGAGGCGTCGGCGGAAAGGCCCGCCGATCGCCGGCCTTCCAGGTAATTCTGGATCTGCGCCCGCACGACGTACGCCCCCGCATAGGTCGCCGAGATCCCGGTCCAGCCGCGAGCTCCCGCCGCGTGCGGTCCCCGGGCGTCCGGCCGGATCGAGGTGATTGCGATGGGCGGATGCGGTCTTTGCAGCGGCCGGATCGCGACGCCCACTCCGATCTTCCGATCGAGCGAGTGCTCTGTGGTGGTCCGGAAGAACTCGCCTTCGATCCGGTACGGGGGCTCTTCGCTCCAGATCCGGCACATGTGCTCGAGCGCCTCCTGGGTCTTGCGGTTGCGGTCCGACCCCAGGTCGCCGATGGCCTCCGCGTCGCCGGGAGCGCCGGGCCCCACGCCCAGCACGAATCGACCCTGGACAAGGTGGTCGACCATCGCGACCTGCGCTGCTGCCATCGCCGGGTGGTAGTTGGCGAGCGGAAGCACGCCGGTACCGAAAGTGATCGACGGGCACGCATCGGCCAGGTTCGCGATGAAAGCGAGGCTCGAGCTTATCGTCTCGGCCGAGTCCACGAGATGCTCGCCGATGAAGGCTTCGCGATAGCCGAGCCGGTCAGCGAGCACAACCGCTTCGCGGTCCTCGCGCAGAACTTCTCCATAGGGGCGCAATGGCGGGTGGACGGGCTGAATGAGGAATCCGAGCTTGAGAGGCTTGTGCATGGCGGGTCTCCTGGTTGGTCGGCAGCGCCGCAGGTGGCCCACAAACAAAAACCCCTGCCGGTGCACCGACAGGGGCTTGGTGTAAGAGCTGTTCCAAGCGCTAGCCGGCGTGGTCCTCTCGGACTACGACCACGACCCGCTGCTGAACAGCCACGCTTCTCATGCCCAGCACCTTACCATACTGTCGACGCGACGCGCGCTGCAGTCCCGTCTTCCCAAGAATAACGGGACGCTCGAGACCGAGGTCTGGCGGTTGACTACCGAGCCTTTCACGCATGCCAATCGAAAACGGTCTTCGAAATCGGGGGAAGCGGTTGGTCGAAGCTCGCGTTCATGATGGTTCCCGCACTGTTCTTGAACCAACGGTCGTATGCCGACCGGCTTTCGGCGAACAGCTGGTTGGCCTTCACTGGGTCTTCGCCGCCCAAGCAGAGGATAAAGAGTTTCCCGCCGTCGGGCATAGCCTGAATCGCGCAGACTTCCTGGGTGCACCCGATAGCGGTACGCGACTTCGTATGGTCATGCAACTTCGCCTTGACCTCGCCGAAGAACGCCTCAATCTTCTCCGCCCCTCCTGGAGGAATCGGCAATGCTATCAATAGTGTTGACATCGAAAATCTCCTTGTGTGGTGTGCCCAGCTGCGAAGTGAAACCGACGGCACAGTGCGTGTACGCACCGAAAGACAAGTTGGATGCACAGGAGCACGAACTTCTTGGGGCGCCCAACTTGCGATGTAAGCGGCCAGTCCAAGGGCGGTCCGCTGGACCGCGCGGCCAGGCCACTGTCTCATGGGCGCCGCAATGTGTCGCTGGGTTCAGGCGGCCATCTCACTCGCGGTGAGTGTGTAGTCGGTGCGATAGAGCGCGCTCACCACTGCGGCGGCTCCATGGTCTGCGAGCTGCTTGTTGCTGAGATCAGCCTGTGCCAAGGCTTCCAGTGCGACTTGACCGTACCCAGTGGCCAACAATGCCCAATCAACGCCTGCATCAAGGCCGCGAATACGCTGTTCGTTTGTCATCTGAGGCATGAGAGCTCCTCGAAGCAAATGAACACTGCCGATGCCCGGTCGCTTTGGAAGTTGAGTCACGACGTCCCGGCGGAGCCAGTCACCCAGTAGCGACTCCGCGCCCGGTGCAGGCTTGAAGCGGACCAGCAAAGCGACATGGCCCATGCCGAAGCCGGAACTTTCCATGATGGAACACAGACCCCTGTTCATGCCACGGTAATGAGGCATCATTCTCGCGGTCCATGGGGTCGGATGGTTCAAACGTTCGAGATAGGCACCGCAGGCCAGGGTATCGAGGGTCTCGACCTCATACAGCACGAAGTATCTGGGCTTCCCTTGCAATGCCACCCAGCGCGTTCCTCTGAGGAAACCCGGGATCGACAGCCGCTCTGGCAGATGTTCGTGTGTATGCCACTCGTCGTGTTCGGTGATCGCCTCCTGATCTATGTCGAAGGACAGAAGCATTGCGGCCTTTCCGAGCAGTGGCATTGCGTTCTCCGGGCAGGTTGCGGGACTGCGGCGCAATGGGCCAGCCCAGGCTGGCGCGCGCCAAGCTCGCCGTCGTCGGGTCGTCGATATGGGCTGCCTGAATTTTCGGCCCTGATGGCATCCACTGCGAACACGCCCGCGTCGGATCAGTCCAGGGCGCCTGTGGCTGATGGCGGACCGCCATTCCCATGCGATTGACTGCAATTGGTTGTCAATCAGCTCGCGCACCCGACACCTTGACCACCTCGGCCCAGCGAACGACTTCTTCGCGCAATTGGCGGCCGAATTGTTCCGGCGTGCTGCCCACCGGCTCGGCGCCCTGATCGAGCAGCCGCTGGCGCGTTTCGGGCGAGTTTGCTGCCTTGGCCACCGCTGCGGCGAGGATCTGGACGATCTCGCGCGGCGTCGCTGCCGGCGCCAGCAGGCCGTACCACAGCGGCACTTCGACGCCGTCGACTCCCGCCTCCTTCATCGTCGGCACTTCGGGCATCAGCTCGGAACGCTTGGCGCCGGCAATGGCGAGCGCGCGCAGGCGTCCGGTTTTCACATGCTGGCCGATCGCCGCGGGGTTGACGAAACTCAACTGCACGTCACCCGACATCAGGGCGACGATCGACGGCGCACTGCCCTTGTACGGGACGTGCACGATATTCGTTGCGCTGCGCAGCTTGAAGAGTTCGCCGGCGAGATGCTGGGTCGTTCCGGAACCGGCCGAGGAATAGTTCAGCGTTCCCGGTTGCGCACGCGCGAGCACCAGCAAGTCTTGCAGCGACTTCACCGGCAACGACGCTGGAACCACCAGGACATTCGTGCTTTCGGAGAAGACCGACACGCCGGCGAAGTCGCGCAGCGTGTCGTATGGCGGGCTGCGGTACAGCGACATGTTGATCGCCACCGCCGGGCTGGTGAACAGCAGGGTGTAGCCGTCGGGCGCCGAGCGGGCGACGAAATCATTGGCGATATTGGTGCCGGCTCCGGGGCGGTTCTCGACGATGAACTGCTGGCCCAGGAGCTCGGCGAGTCTGGCCGCGAGCAGGCGCGCATTGATGTCCACACCCCCGCCCGGCGTGAACCCGACGATGAGCCGCACCGGCTTGGCCGGATAGCCCTGGGTGCCCGCCGCTGGCACGTCTGCCGCCGCGGCGCCGCGCGCCAGCATCGCCAGCGTGAACCAAACAAGCACGCACAAGGCGTTAAGCAGTCTGCTCATCATCGTCTCCTGTGAAGTTCTGCGGCGTCGTCAAGACGCAGCGACCACGCGCACCGGCCGGCCCGCCGCAAAGGCGTTGATCGCGTCGAAGGCGTCGCTGAAATACTTCTCGTAGTTCGCGCGCTCGACATAACCGAGGTGCGGCGTCGCCGTCACATTGGGCAGTGAGATCAGCGGATGCGCGGCGTCGAAGATCGGCTCGTTCTCGAACACGTCGAGCGCCGCGCGGCCCGGGCGGCCTTCGCGCAGCGCGCGTTCCAGCGCGCCGGGCTCGACCAGTTCGGCGCGGCTGACGTTGACGAAGATCGCCTGCGGCCCCATCTGCGCCAAGTGCGCGTACTTGATCAGACCGCGCGTCTCGGGATTCAGGCGCAATTGCAAAGAGACGATATCGCTCGCCGCAAACAGCTCGTCGATCGACGCGGCCAGCGTCACGCCGTCATTGCTGGCGCGCTGCAGCGTGCTGGCGCGACCCCACACGCTCACCTGCATATCGAAGGCCCGCGCGTAGCGCCTCAGGCGCTGCGCGATTCGGCCGTAGCCGACGAAGCCGAGCTTGCGCCCCGCCAGGCGCGAGCCGACGCTGCCCTGCCACAGGCCCTGGCGCGCGCGTTGATTCTCCTGCGCGATATGGCGCGCCGAGGCGAGGATCAATCCCCAGGTGAGTTCGGCGGTCGAGGTCGGATCGCCCGTGCTGTCGCACACCGTGATGCCGCGCTCGCGGCACGCGGCCAGGTCGACGTGCGCCCCGATCTTCGCGGTCTGGACGATGAGCCTGAGCCTGGGAAGGCGCTCGACGAGGGTTCGCGTCACGCGGCTGCGTTCGCGAATCAGCACCAGGGCCTCGCAATCATGCACGCGCTCAGCCAGCGCCGTTTCATCGCGCAGCGCTTCGCTGATCACCGTGACCTCGTGCGCGCCGAGCTTGGCGAAACACGCCAGGGTCGGGGTCGCACGCTGGTAGTCGTCCAATATCGCGATCTTCATGACATCATGACCGCCTCTAGAACTGCGTCGCGTACTGGCTGGCGTCGATCGCCGCGCCGATGACCAGGGGTCGATCCGCCGAGCGCGGCGCTGCCAATGCGGCTTCGAGCGAGCGCGCGCTGTCGACGTTGACGCCGTCGCAGCCCATCGCTTGCGCGAGCAGAGCGATGTCGGTCGCGTCGATCTTCGTGCCCCAGCTCGGGTAGTGGCGCGCCATCTGCTTGAGCTCGATACGGTTCAGGCTGTTGTCGCAGAAGACGATCACGATCAGCGCCAGTTTCAGCGACGCCGCCACGCGCAGTTCGCCCTGCACCATCGCCAGGCCACCGTCGCCGGTGAAGCAGACCACGGGCCGATCCGGACACAGCAGCTTGGCCGTGATCGCCGCCGGCAGCGAGTAACCCATCGACGACAGGCCATTGCTCATCAGCAGGCAGCGCGGCGCATGGGTCGTCCAGCCCTGCCCGACCAGCAGTTTGTGCGAGCCGACGTCGGTGCTGACGATCGCGTCCAGGGGCATCGCAGCGCGCACCACGTCGACCACGTCGCTCGGGTTCAGGCGCCCGGCGACGCGCCCGGCGCTGTAGAGCTCGCGCAGCCGGGCGCGCTGCGCGGCGATCTCGGCGTGGCTCCAGCGGCCGCCCAGGCCGGCGGCGCTGATGTCGCTGGCGATGGCGTCGAGGATGGCGCCGATGTCGCCGACGATCTCGATCTCGGCAGCATAGACCTGGTCG
>JBAQUQ010000360.1:0-32213 GCA_049297615.1 Burkholderiaceae bacterium | reverse complement strand
GTGGGGCAGTTACTTCAGCCGCATCGAAAGCGGCAGCGCGATGGTCCGCCCCTTCAGGCGCGGACTGTTCAATCGTGTCGGGCTGAACGTCGGCCCGGCCAGGCCACCAGAGCAGGTGACTCCGCTGCTGTTGCAGGCAGATGTTGTTCGCCTGTTGAGTGGAAACGGAGTGTGAGCCAAACTTTCAAATGTCTCAGCGCCGTGTGTGCTGCCTGCCAAGCGTGGACGCACCGGTCTCGCCTGGATACCGCGAGCTGTTCCGCGTGCGGGCCGTGCAGTTCAAGGACGCGCGCTCGTCGGATATGCACGCCCTGAAAAAGCGCTGCAAGCACATGGCCCGTCCTGGCTGTACGTGGAGATGGCGGAGAGGGTGAGATTCGAACTCACGTCACGGCATAACCGTGAACCGGATTTCGAGTCCGGCGCATTCGACCACTCTGCCACCTCTCCCGTGAATCCGGCGCCTGGCGGGTCGCTCGGCCAGGGGGCGGATTCTATCGCAGCGATATCTCGCGGCTGGGCCTCAGATGGGCCAGCGCAGCATCGAGCACTCGCGCGCCACGCGCTTCGCCGTGTGGCGTCAGGGCCGCAAGACGTCCAGCCCGCCGAGGTATGGGCGCAGCGCGGGGGGAATCGTGACCGAGCCATCGGCGTTCTGAAAATTCTCGAGCACCGCCACCAGGGTTCGCCCCACAGCCAGCCCCGAGCCATTGAGCGTGTGCACGAGTAGATTGCGGCCCTGCGCGTTCTTGAAGCGCGCCTGCATGCGCCGCGCCTGAAACGCTTCGCAGTTGGAACACGAGCTGATCTCGCGATACGTGGTTTGCGCCGGCAGCCAGACCTCGAGGTCATAGGTCTTGGTCGATGCGAAACCCAAGTCGCCGCCGCACAGCTCGACGACGCGGTACGCCAGGCCGAGCTTTTGCAGGATCGCCTCTGCGTGCAAGGTCATCTCCTCGAGCGCGTCGTAGCTCTTGTCCGGGTGCACGACTTGCACCATCTCGACCTTGTCGAACTGGTGTTGGCGGATCATGCCGCGCGTATCGCGGCCGCCGCTGCCGGCTTCGCTGCGAAAACACGGGCTGTGCGCCGTGAGCTTGATCGGCAACGCGCTCTCGGCGAGCACGCTGTCCCGAACCGTATTCGTCAGCGAAATTTCGCTCGTCGAGATGAGGTACTGCTCGCTGCCTGGCGCCATCGATTCACCGCCCTGCCCTTCGACGCCTCGGTAGACCCAGAACATCTGGTCCTTGAACTTGGGCAATTGGCCCGTTCCCTCGAGGATTTCGCGGTTCACGATATAGGGCGTGTAGCACTCGGTGTAGCCGTGCTCCTGGGTCTGCACATCGAGCATGAATTGCGCCAGTGCCCGGTGCAGCCGCGCCACCGGACCGCGCAGAAAAGTAAATCGCGAGCCCGAGAGCTTGGCGCCCAGGTCGATGTCCAGGCCGAGCGGCGCGCCGAGGTCCACATGGTCTTTCGGCGTGAAACGAAACTCTGGCACGTGGCCCCAGCGCCGCACTTGCACATTGCCGGTTTCGTCCGTGCCCAGGGGAACGCTGGCGTGCGGCAAGTTCGGCACGCCCATCAGCAGCGAGCTCAGTTCACCCTGAATCGCCTCGAGCCGATCGCTGGAAGCCTTGAGCGCATCGCCCAGGCCGTTCACTTGCGTCATCGCCTGCGCCGTGTCCTGCGCCCTGGCTTTGAGCGCGCCGATCTGTTTGGAGAGGTCCTTGCGGCGCGCCTGCATTTCTTCGGTGGAGGTCTGGATCGCCTTGCGTTCGGATTCGAGCGCGCTGAATCGGGCGACGTCGAGAAACGGCTGAGGCGACTTGCGCCTGGCCAAAGCATCGGTCGCCTGAGCCAGATCCTTGCGCAGCAGATTGATGTCGAGCATGGGTCGTCGGCGACGAAGCTTCGTCGCGTCAGTGCAAAGTGGTGGAGCGGCGAATTGTAGGCAGGCGGGCGTGCACCCTTGCACGCGCGCGCCCGGTGGCGCGCTCAGCCAGCCTGTTGCATGGCCTTGTCACCCAGCCCCATGGGCAGCGGAAAATGGATGGTTTCTCGCACGCCATTGAGTTTGCGAATCGACAACACGCCCAGCGATCGAAGCTGGGCAATCACCTGTTGCACCAGAACGTCCGGCGCCGAGGCCCCTGCAGTCAGGCCGACCGAGCGCTTGCCCTCGAACCATTGCGGCCTGAGGTCGCTCGGCGCATCGACCATGTAGGCCGGAGTACCCAGGCGCTGCGCCAATTCGCGCAAGCGGTTGCTGTTCGAGCTTGTCGGGCTGCCCACGACGACGACGATATCGACCTCGCGGGCCAGCACCTTGACGGCGTCTTGCCGGTTCTGCGTGGCGTAACAAATGTCTTGCCGCTTGGGTTCGCGCACGGCCGGGAAACGCCGTTTCACTGCGGCCAGGATTTCCGCCGCATCGTCCACCGACAGCGTGGTTTGCGTGACGACGGCCAGACGCTCGCTCTGGCGCACCTGGACGACGTCGACATCGGCCACGTCTTCGACGAGAAATATGCCTTCACTCAACTGGCCCATCGTGCCTTCGACTTCAGGGTGGCCCTTGTGGCCGATCATGATGAAGTCATAGCCCTGGCGATGCAGTTTGGCGACTTCGACGTGCACCTTGGTCACGAGCGGGCAGGTGGCGTCGAATATGCTGAAACCGCGCTCTCGCGCTTCCTGGCGCACCGCCTGGCTCACGCCATGCGCGCTGAACACCAGGGTCGCCCCGGGCGGCACATCGCCGAGTTCTTCGACAAAGATCGCGCCCTTGCCCCGCAAGTCGTCGACGACATAGGTGTTGTGCACGATCTCGTGGCGAACGTAGATCGGCGCTCCGAATTTCTTCAAGGCGCGTTCCACGATTTCAATGGCGCGGTCCACGCCGGCACAAAAGCCGCGCGGCTCGGCCAGCACCAATTCCTCCAAAGTCCGGCTCATCGTGCCCCCAAGGCGCGCTGCACGCCGGTCCGCGCAGTCCGGCAGGGGCCACATCGCGGCCCCTGGGGCGCGAGCCACCTTGAAGCGCAGCGTTGATGGCTCATTCCAGCACTCCGATGACTTGCACGTCAAAGCTTACCGCGTGGCCGGCCAGTGGATGATTGAAGTCGAAGAGCAGCGAGCTCGGGCCGACTTCGCGAACCACGCCTGCGCAGGCGCGCCTCGCGTCGGGCGTGGCAAAGCGCACGACGTCGCCGACTTCATACTCCTCCTCGGGATCGCCGAATCGCTGCAACACCTCGCGCGCCACGCGCTGCAGCAAGTGCGGGTTGTGCGCGCCGAATGCAGCGCCCGGCGCCAAATCGAAGCGGGCCCGCTGGCCTTGCGACAATCCGATCAGGCAGGCTTCGATGCCAGGGGTCAGTTCACCACGCCCGAGCGACAAGGTCGCCGGCTTGTCGCCGAAGGTATCGAGGAATACATCGCCGTTCGGGCCGCACAGCCGGTAATGCAATGTCAGAAACGAATCGTTGGCGACAGGGTTCGAGGCGGTATTGGTCAAGAGCTTGCCCGTTGTAGCTAGACTGGGGGCGAGTTTAGTCGGCCCACCGCCGGGTGCGCCCAATCCAATATGCCACTCAAGGACTTGCCGGCTTCAACCCGGCCGCGCGAAAAAATGCTGGCGCTCGGGCCGGCGTCGCTTGCCGACGCGGAACTGCTGGCGCTGCTGCTGCGCACCGGGCTGCGCGGCGTTTCGGTGCTGAGCCTGGCGGAGCAATTGCTCGAGCGCTTCGGCGGCGTCGCGCCCCTGCTGCGCGCCGGCCCGCAGGAGCTCAAGCGCATCAAGGGCCTGGGCCCGGCCAAGCGTGCCGAACTCGCCGCCGTGCTCGAACTGGCGCGGCGCTCCTTGCAGCAAGAGTTCACCCGGCGAACCCTGTTCGATGCGCCCGACAAAGTGAAGGACTACCTGCGCATGCAGCTCTGCGGCCGCGAGCACGAAGTGTTCGCAGTGCTCTTCCTGGACGCGCAGAACTGTTTGATCGGCTACGAAGAGATGTTCCGCGGCACGCTCACGCAGACCAGCGTGTACCCGCGTGAAGTGGTCAAACGCGCGCTCCAGCAGCAGGCTGGCGCCGTGATCTTCGCGCACAACCACCCCTCGGGTGCAGCCGAGCCGTCGCGCGCCGACGAATTCCTGACGCAGACACTGAAATCGGCGCTGGCACTGATTGACGTTCGCGTGCTCGACCATTTCGTCGTCGGCAATTCAGAAGTCGTGTCCTTGGCCGAACGCGGGCTGCTGTGAGCACGCCGGGCCGCCATGGGCCACGTAGAGGCCCCTTCGGAGCCCTGTGCTCATGCTCCCGCTCGGCGGGATCGGCCGAAGGCCGCAGGGTGCGCCATTGACCACGCCGGGCCACAAACGCCCAGGCAAGAGGCTCCTTCGTGGCCCCTGGGAGGGCGGACGAGCCCTGCTGCCGGCCTCGGGGTGCTTATTCAGGCGTGTGGAACCACGACTGCCCGAACATCGACATCTGGGCCTCGGCATCGCTCACAGGTGGCTCCAGGCATGAGCGGTTTCGGCCTTCGGCCTTGGCGCGGTACAGCTGGGCGTCGGCGCGCTCCATCCAAAGCTTCGCCTGCGGCCGCGCCTGCACGGGGGAAAACGCGCCGCCCACGCTCACCGTCAGCGTCAATGGATCCTTGTGCCCGATGGCAATCGCCAAATTCGCCACCTTCAAACGCACGCGTTCGGCGGCGGCCAGGCCGAAGTCGAAGGGGCAGTTCGGCAAGATGACCGCGAATTCCTCGCCGCCGACGCGCGCCACCGTGTCCATCGGCCGGATGCTCGCTTGCAGTACCTTGGCGACCGAGACAAGTGCCAGGTCGCCGATCGGGTGGCCGAACGAATCGTTGACCTGTTTGAACCGATCGATGTCGATCATCAACAACAGGGCCGGCTCGCCGGTGCGTGCGCCTCGATCGATTTCGCGCACGAGCGCCAACTCGAACTCGCGCCGGTTCGCCAAGCCGGTGAGCGGGTCACGGCTGGACAGGCGGCACAGCCCGTCGATCAAAGCCTGCAGCCAGGCATCCTGGCTCACACCGTCCAGCGCCGGCAGGCTGTATCCGGCGTGCTGCAGCAGTTGCAGTGCCAGCTCCAGCTCGAGACCCGGGGGCTCCCCCGGCCCGCCGGCGTCGGGGCGATCGATGCGAATCGACGCGTTGTTGGGCGCGGTCATGGCCCAGTCTAGCAGCGCGCTAGGGGGTCCATCGGGAAGGCCTCAAACCTCGGCGCGCAGGGTCAATCTGCGGTGTCGGCAAGAAACAATGATTGCAGGTCGTTCAAGAAATCGAATCCCAACGCGGTGGCTTGCACGCGCTGCAAATCGCGCGTGATCCAGCCGTGCTGTTGCGCTTCATCGAGCGCCGGCCGCACGGCGCTGAGGGGCAATCCGGTGCGCTCGCCGAATCGCGCCAGTTCGAAGCCCTCGCGCAGTCGCAGCGCACCGAGCATGAATTCGAACGGCAACTGGGAGCGAGCAACTTCTTCGTCGCTGGCGATGCACTGACCGCCCAGCGCACCCCGCATATAACTCTCGGGTTCGCGGATTCGGATCTGGCGCACCACCCGGTGCGGGTACGACAGCTTGCTGTGCGCGCCGGCACCGATGCCCAGGTAGTCGCCGAACTGCCAATAGTTCAGGTTGTGCACGCAGCGCTGCCCCGCGCGGGCGAAGGCCGAGACCTCGTAGCGTTGCAATGCGCTGGCCGCGCAGGTCTGTGCGATATGGTCGAGCATGTCGCAGGCGCTGTCGTGGTCGGGCAGCTTCGGCGGGTACTTGCCGAACACGGTGTTGGGCTCGATCGTCAGGTGGTAGATCGACAAGTGCGGCGGCGCGAACGACAAGACTTCATCGAGCTCGCTCGCCAGCTCAGTCAGCGTTTGGCCGGGCAGCGCGTACATCAGGTCGATGTTGTAGGTGTCAAAAGAATCGGCAGCTTCAGCGACCGCCGCGCGAGCCTGGGCCGCGTCGTGCACGCGCCCGATCGCGACAAGCTTGGCGTCGTCCAGGCTCTGCACCCCGATCGACAAGCGCGTCACACCGGCGGCGCGAAAAGCGCGAAACCGATCGCGCTCAAAGCTGCCCGGGTTGGCCTCGAGCGTGATTTCAGCGCCGGGCTCGAGCGGCAGCCGGGCCCGGATGTCGCCGAGCAGCGTGTCGATGGACTGCGGCGCGAACAGGCTCGGCGTGCCACCGCCGATGAAGATGCTCTGCACGCGCCGGCCCCAGACGAACGGCAGGGCGCTCTCCAGGTCGCAGCGCAGCGCTTCGAGATAACGTGCCTCGGGCGGCGGCCCGGCGCCAGGACGTTCGTGCGAATTGAAATCGCAATAAGGGCATTTCCTGAGACACCAGGGCAGATGCACATAGAGCGACAGGGGTGGCAAAGATGCCAGGGACAATGTGCCGCTGCGCAGGTAGCGCTCGAGCCGCGCGGCATCGGACTCCTTGCTCGGCGCGGCATCTGGGCCGGCGCGCAGCGCGGCATCTGGCACGGCGCGATGCGCCTTGGGCAGCGCTCGAATCGCGATGTCACGCAAGGTGCCAGCTCTCGCGCATCGCCGACAGCATCTGTTGCGCCGCCAGGGCGCGATGGCTGAGGGCGTTTTTCACATCGGCACTGAGTTCGGCGACGGTTTTTCCAAGCGCTGGAATGAACATCAAGGGGTCATAGCCGAAGCCGCCGGACCCGCGCGGCGCGTCGAGGACTTCACCCGGCCAGCGCCCCACGGCGATGAGCGGTTCCGCATCGTCGGCGCTGCGCAGTGCCACCAAAGTGCAGTGGAAGTGCGCGCGCCGATCCGCCGTGCCGCCCAAGCGCTCCAGCAGCAAGGTATTGTTGGCCTGGTCCTGGGCGCGGCGTTGCGTCTCGCGCTCGGCCGGCGCCAGGTGAATCTGTGCGTAGTGCGCCGAATCGACGCCGGGCGCCCCGCCCAGGGCGTCGACGCACAAGCCCGAGTCGTCAGCGATCGCAGCACAGGCAGCGTGACGCGCCGCATGGCGTGCCTTCACCAGGGCGTTCTCGATGAAACTTCGATACGGCTCTTTCGGCTCGGTCAGGCCCAGTTCGGCACCACTGAACCCATCGAAGCGCAAGGGCGCGAACAGCAGGCGCAATTCCGCGAGTTTCTTGGCATTGTTCGACGCCAGCACCAGGCGCATGAGCTCAAACCTCGAGCGACGCTCGCTGTGCGGCGAGCAGTTCAGCGATTCCCTTGCGCGCCAGGCGCAGCATGCTCTGCATCTGTGGGCCGGAGAACGCCTCGCCCTCGGCCGTGGCTTGCAGTTCGACGAATCCGCCCGAAGCGGTCATCACGACGTTCATGTCGGTATCGCAGGCCGAGTCTTCGGTGTAGTCCAGGTCCAGCATCGGCGTTCCCTGGACGATACCGACCGACACCGCGGCGACAAACTGGCGAATCGGCGACGCTTCGATGCGCTGTTGCGCGAGCAGCCAGCTCACCGCGTCGTGGGCGGCGACAAAAGCACCCGTGATCGCCGCCGTGCGCGTTCCGCCGTCGGCCTGGAGCACATCGCAATCGAGCGAAATCGTGCGTTCGCCCAGGCGCTGCAGGTCGAAGACGCAGCGCAGCGAACGGCCGATCAGGCGCTGGATTTCCTGGGTTCGGCCGCTTTGCTTGCCGCGCGCCGCTTCACGGTCGCTGCGCGTGTGGGTCGAGCGCGGCAGCATGCCGTATTCCGCCGTGACCCAGCCTTGCCCGGAGCCGCGCTTGTGCGGCGGCACGCGCTCTTCCACCGAGGCCGTGCACAGCACCTGGGTGTCGCCGAATTCGACCAGGACCGAGCCTTCGGCGTGTTTCGTGAATTGGCGCGTGAGGCGAACCGGCCGCAGCGCGTCGTGGCGACGCGCCAGCGCCCGGACAACATCGGCGGCCACGTTCAGTTTTTCTTCTGCGACGAGCGCTTGATCGCTTCGTTGATCTCGCGGATCGAGCGTTCGATCTCGGCCTCGTCGAGATCGTCCACGGGCGGCTCGGTGCCGAGCACGCCGGCCTGGATCGTCGAAGCGAAGACTTCGGTGCCGAGCGAATCGGTCGAGATGCCGCTGGCCGAGTCGTCGCTCTCGGCGGATTCCCAGTCCACGGCCAGCACGGAGACGTTGTCGCACTTCAGCCCGCCGTTTCGAAGCGCCAGCTCAACGAGGTCGGGAACGGCGTCGGAGATCGCCTTGGTCGACAGCATCTCGATGATTTCGGCGTCGGTCACCGTGCCCCACAGGCCGTCGGAACACAGGAGCAGGCGGTCCCCGGGCTGCAGCAACAAGGGCCCCGCGGTATCGACCACCGGCTTGCCCGGGCTTCCCAGGCAGGTGAACAGCACGTTGCGGTTGAAGCGCTCGGGCATCGGCGCCACCTTGCCCATCGTGTTCTGCAACTCGGAGTAGGAATGGTCGCGGGTGCGGGCGATCAGTTTTTCGCCGCGCACGAGATACATGCGCGAATCGCCGCAATGCGCCCAATAGGCCGCGTTGCCTTGCAGCAAGCAGGCCACGACGGTGGTTCGAGGCGTATCGATCAGGCCGCTTTGCGTGGCGTAGCGCAACAGCTGGTGATGCCCGGCGATGATGGCTTCGAGCAGAAACCGCAGCGGGTCGACCAGGGTGGGCTTGCTGTCGCGCTGGAACATCGCCGCCAGCGTTTGCAGCGCGAGTTGCGAAGCGACCTCGCCTTCGGGGTGCCCGCCCATGCCGTCGGCCAGCGCGAACAGGCCCGACTCGCGGGTATAGCAATAGCCCATCCGGTCTTCGTTCTTGTCTCGGCCACCCTTGCGGCTGACCTGATACACCGAGAAGCGCATCGGTTCAGCTCTTGGCGCCTGCGGTCAGGTTTTCGAGCTGGAGCTTGAGCCTTTCGCTGAAGCTGAGTTTGGTGTAGCTGCGCTCGGTTTCGCGTGCCAACTCTTTTTGCAAGGCGAACACGCTCTGCGGCCGCGACAGCGGGTCGAGCGACATGCACCATTCCGTGACCTCGATGAGGTTGTCGGAATAAATGTTCCTCAGGCGCGAAAGGCTCAGGGCGAGACGGTCCTTCTCGATGCGCTGGGGTGCATCGTTGGGCGGGTAGCCCTGCATGCACGCGTAAATGCAGGCACCGATGGCATAGATGTCGGTCCAGGGCCCGAGCGTGCCGTCGCGCCGGTACATCTCGGGCGCGGCGAAGCCCGGCGTGTACATCGGCCGGATGAAGTTGCCCTCCTTGCTCAGCACTTCACGCGCCGCGCCGAAGTCGAGCAGCACGGCCTTGTTGTCGTTGGTGATGAAGATATTCGCCGGCTTGATGTCCAGGTGCAGCATCTTGTGCTGGTGCACGATGCGCAAGCCGCGCAGAATTTCGTCGAACAGCGACCGGATGGTCGACTCGCGAAACACCTTGTCGCGCTTGAGGTCGCGCGCCGTGACGATGAAGTCCTGCAGCGTGTCGCCCTGCAGGTAGTTCATCACCATGTAGACGGTTTCGTTCTCGCGGAAGAAATTCAACACCGAGACGACGCTGGGGTGTGAAATTTGCGCCAGCGAGCGCCCCTCTTCGAAGAAGCTCTTCAGCCCCAGGCGGTACAGCGGCAATTTGTCGGGCTTGACGCGCGGCGTCAGCTCACCGGCTGAGCGTTCGGCCAGCGAGGCCGGCAGGTATTCCTTCAGAGCCACCATGCGGCGCTCGGAATCTTCGGACAAATAGACGACGCCGAAGCCACCCGCGGCGAGCTTCTTGACGATCTGGTAGCCTCCCACGACCGTGCCAGGCGGCAACGGCGCGGGCTTGAGCTTTGACATAGACGTACTTGGAATCTTGCGGGGTGAGGTCTCGATGGCAGTCTACAGTATGACCGGCTACGCCAGCGCCACGACAGCCGCTACTTCCGCACAGGTTGGCAGCCGCAGCGACACGGCTTCACCGGGCGATGATCCGGCCAAGGGCAGTGGTCGCGTCGGCGTCGAACTCAGGTCGGTGAATGGCCGTTTCTTGGACCTGGGCTTTCGTTTGCCCGACGATTTGCGCGCGCTCGAACCGACATTGCGCGAGCTGTTGGGCGCAGCATTTCGGCGCGGCAAGATCGAGTTGCGGCTGACGACGAGTGTCGACGCCGATTCCGCAGTGCCCCTGCCCAGAACCGAACAACTCAATCGTCTGGCGCGCCTGGAAAGCACGGTGCAGGGTTGGTTGCCCAAAGCCGCTGCGCTGTCGGTGCACGAGGTTCTGCTCTGGTGCAAGGGCCTGCAGCCCGGTGAAAAGCTCGATGACGCCGCGCTCGATGCTGCCAAGCGGGCGATCCAGGGGCTTCTCGAAGCGCGCGCGCGTGAAGGCGCGCGCCTGTGCGCCGTATTGCTCGAGCGCACCAGCCAGCTTCGCGAACTCGCTGCACGCGCCGAGCCGCTCGTGCCCGCTGTGGTACAGCGCCAGCAGCAGCGGTTCCTGGAGCGCTGGCGCGAGGCCCTGGAGACGGTGGGCGCGGCGCAGACGATTCCCTTGCAGACTCTCCAGGAACGCGCCGTCGTCGAAGCCGCGGCTTACGCCATCCGCATCGACGTGGCTGAAGAATTGGCTCGGCTGCGCTCACACCTGGCCGAGATCGAACGCCTGCTCGGCGCCGGTGGCGAAATCGGCAAGCGCCTGGACTTCCTGATTCAGGAACTGCTGCGCGAGGCCAACACACTGGGCTCCAAAGCCGCCTCGCTGGATCTCACCAATATTGCGGTCGAGATGAAGGTCGCGATCGAGCAGATGCGCGAGCAGGTGCAGAACATCGAGTAGGGTTTCACGGGACCCGATGCCACCCGCAAACGGCCCGCAAAGCCGGTGTTCATATCGGGTGAGCGGTTCGAAGGCCGCTCCGATGGTGATGGGTTGGCGCTGAGATGGCGCAAGGACACCGGGTCATCCTTCTGGAAGTTCGCTTCGCCGGCAAGCCTCGCGTCATGAATCTGGGTAAAGCCTGCCGACGAGTACTTCGAGCGCAGGGTCCTTGTATGGACATCGCCGAAGCGACTGTATATACTTAATTTGTATATATTCAAGGAGCCGGCCATGGCCAACAAGACTGCAAAGCTGTTTGTGAATGGTGGCAGCCAGGCGGTACGCCTGCCGGCCGAGTTCAGGTTCGACGGTTCGGACGAGGTCTACATCCGTCGCGATGCCGTCACCGGGGATGTGATCCTCTCGGCCAGGCGAACCAGCAAAGCCTGGCGCGATTTCTTCGCGCTCCGCGACCAGGCGGCGGTGCCGGCCGACTTCATGAACGACCGCCCGCTGAATGAACCGCTGAAGCCGCGGGAACTGTTCGAGGCCCGGGGATGCCGCTGTACATGCTCGACACCGATACGGTGAGCTATCTCGTCAGAGGCAAGACGCCGGCCCTCGATGCTCACGTGGCGACGGTGTCCCCGAAGCAATTGTGTATTTCGGCCGTGACGCGTGGCGAGCTGCTGTATGGCCTCAAGCTCAAGGATGGCGCGCACCGGCTCGCGCAATTGGTCGATCAGTTCCTGCTCCGCGTTCAGTGCCTGCCTTGGGACGAAGCTGCTGCCACGCACTTCGCGTCGATCGCGGCCGATTTGCACAAGGCGGGAACGCCGATCGGCAGCATGGACGCGATGATCGCCGGACATGCCATGGCAACCGGCGCTGTGCTCGTTACCAACAATGCCCGTCACTTCTCGCGGGTGGCCGGCCTCGCGGTCGAGAACTGGTCTCAAGAGCACTGATGTGCATTCGGTACACGGCGCGAACCGGAGCGTCTCCATGCGCCCTGCAGCCCGATTTCGGTAAGCAGGTGCAGAACATCGAGTAGGTTCAGTACCGCCCAGGTCGGTGCCATTGCACGCACCCGCAAGCTCCCGGGCGCGGCGTCGATCGGTTGGAAGCCGTTCCTCGTTGCCGGGCCAGGAAGCAGCCGACCGATGCTTGACCCGCAGGCGACGACTCTCGTACATTACTGACCGGTCAGTCATTACATCTTGACATGCTCGCTCATCCGCCCATCCGCCAACGCCGCAAGCAGGCTCGCCCACAGGAGTTGCTCGACGCCGCGCTGGACCTGTTCGTCGAGAAGGGCTTCGCCGCGACGCGCTCCGACGAGGTGGCGCAGCGCGCCGGCGTGGCCAAGGGCACGCTCTACCTCTACTACCCGAGCAAGGAAGAACTGCTCAAAGAGGTGATTCGGCACAACATGGTGAACGAGATCGCGCAGGGCCTGGACGTCGTCGAGCAGTTCCAAGGAACCAGCGCCGAGCTGCTGACCCTGGTCTACCAGCAATGGTGGGAGCGCATCGGCGAGACGCGTGCCTCGGGCATCATGAAGTTGATGGTCTCGGAGGTTCGCAATTTTCCGGAGATCGCGCAGTTCTACGCTGACGAGGTGATCAAGCCGACGCATGCCCTGCTGTCGCTGTTGCTGCAACGCGGCATCGACCGCGGCGAGTTCCGCCGCATCGACGTCGCCGAGGTCGTGCCGACCCTCGTGGCACCGATGCTCTTTCTGGTGATGCACAAACACTCGATCGGCGCCTGCGGCGTCGGCCATTCGATCGACCCGCGCGCCTTCATCGACGCCCAGCTCGACCTGGTGCTCAACGGGCTGCGGGCTCCCGTGACCAAGGCTCGGCAGCGAGCGGGCAAGGCCACGCCCAGGAAGCCGGTGGCGAAGAAGGCGCATCGCCCATGAAGCGCGTCCTGCGCTGGGCAGCAGCCCTGGCCATCGTGTCAGTGCTTGGCGCCCTGGCTCTGCAAGCGTTACAGCAGCGCCAGAAGGCGCAGTCGCCGCTGGCGGCGGTGCCGAAAGCCCCGGCGGCCCTGGAGTTGGCCACCTCCGACGTCCTGACGGCACAGCTCACTGAACTGACACGCACCCTTGAAGTGTCGGGCGGCCTGAAGGCGACGAACAGCGCCTTCCTTAAAGCCAAGGTCGCCGCCGAAGTGCAGTCGCTGACGGTGCGCGAAGGCGACAGGGTGAGTCGCGGCCAGGTGCTGGGGCAGCTCGACGGCACCGAACTCGATTGGCGGCTGCGCCATGCCGAGCAGACCGCCGCTTCGGCGCAGGCGCAATGGAACATCGCCATCCGCGCCCTGGAAAACAACCGCGCCCTTGTCGCACAAGGCTTCATTTCGCCGACCGGGCTCGAGACCTCGGTGTCCAACGAAGCTGCCGCAAAGGGCAACCTCGAGGCCGCCATGGCGGCAGTGGAGCTGGCCCGCAAAGCGCGTGCCGATGCGACCCTGATTGCGCCGATCGCCGGCCTGATCTCGCAACGCCTGGTGCAGCCCGGCGAACGCGTTGCGATCGACGCGCGCCTCATCGAGATCGTCGACCTGTCGCAATTCGAACTGGAGGCGGCCGTCGCCAGTGAGGACATCGCGGCGCTGCGCGTGGGCAAACCGGCACAGTTGAGCATCGACGGTATCGCCGGGAGGGTTGCTGCAAAGGTGGTTCGCATCAATCCCAGCGTGCAGCCGGGCAGCCGCTCGATCATGGCCTATCTCGCTGTCAAGGCTCAGCAGGGTCAGCCCGAGTTGCGCCAGGGCATGTTCGCGACGGGCAGGATCGAGCTGGCGCACAAGTCCGCGATCGCCGTGCCGCTGTCGGCTGTGCGCACCGACGGCGCCAAGCCCTACGTGCTCCTGGTGCAAGGGCAGAGGGTGCGCGTGCGTGACGTGGACCTCGGCCTGCGCGGCGAAGTGCAAGGGCAGGCCTGGGTCGAGATCACCGCGGGGCTCGAGCCGGGCGCGCACATCCTCGCCGGCAGCGTGGGCGCGATTCGCGACGGCAGCTTGGTGCGCATGGCCGCCGAGCATCCGACCGCGGCGGTTGCAGGGGCGGCTTCGGCCGCTTCGGCCGCGGTGGCCGCCCGCTGAAAGCGCGTCGCCATGTGGTTCACCCGGGTCTCGATAGCCAATCCGGTGATGGCCACGATGGTCATGCTGGCCTTCGTCGTTCTGGGTCTGTTTTCCTACCAGCGGCTCAAGGTCGACCAGTTCCCCAACATCGACTTTCCGACGGTCGTGATCCAGATCGACTATCCGGGCGCGTCGCCGGAGACCGTCGAGAACGAGGTCACGCGCAAGGTCGAAGAGGCGGTGAACACGATCGCCGGCATCAGCCAGCTGTTTTCGCGCTCCTACGAGAGCACCTCGGTCGTGATCGTGCAGTTCAATCTCGACGTCGAGGGACGCAAGGCCGCCGACGACGTGCGCGAGAAAGTCGCTGCGCTGCGCCCGAGCCTGCGCGAGGACATCAAGGAGGCACGCGTCTCGCGCTTCGATCCGGCGAGCCGGCCGATCTATTCCTTGGCGATGACCTCGCCCGACGCCTCGCGCAGCACCTTGGAGCTGACGACCTTCGCCGACCAGGTGGTGAAAAAGCGCCTGGAGAACGTGCGCGGTGTCGGCTCGGTCACCCTGGTGGGCGCGCGCAAGCGCGAGATCAATATCTACCTTCGCCCGCAGGCCATGGAAGCCCTGGGGGTCGGTGTCGATCAGGTGTTCGCCGCGGTGCGCAGCGAGAACCAGGACTTGCCGGCCGGCGCCTTGCGTTCGCTGCGCAACGAGCAGGTCGTGCAAATCCAGGGGCGCCTGGCGCGCCCGGAGGATTTCAATTCCTTGATCGTCGCGCGCCGGGGAAATGTATCGATCCGGCTGGCCCAGATCGCCGACGTCGTCGACGGGCCCGAAGAAGTGGAGAGCCTGGCGCTGTACAACGGCGAGCGCACCCTGGCCATCGAGGTGCAAAAGGCGCAGGGGGAAAACACGCTCGACGTCGTCGATGGGTTGAACGCGGTGGCCGCCCAGCTCGAGACGCAGTTGCCCCCGGGCATGAAGTTAGAGCTCGTGCGCGACAACTCGCGGCCGATTCGCGTGTCGGTCAACAATGTGCGAATCACCATGCTCGAAGGCGCGGCGCTGACCATCGCAATCGTGTTCCTGTTCCTGAATTCATGGCGCTCCACCGTGATCACGGGCCTGACCCTGCCGATCTCGCTGATCGGTACCTTCCTGTTCATGTACGCCTTGGGCTTCACGATCAATATGGTGACCCTGATGGCGCTGAGCCTGTGCGTGGGTCTGTTGATCGACGACGCGATCGTCGTTCGCGAGAACATCGTTCGCCATATGCAGATGGGCGCGACCGCGCACGACGCGGCCCTGGGGGGCACGAACGAGATCGGTCTGGCGGTGCTCGCCACCACCTTGTCGATCGTCGCCGTGTTCCTGCCCATCGGCTTCATGGGCGGCATCGTCGGCAAGTTCTTCCACGAGTTCGGCATCACGATCGTCGCCGCGGTGCTGATCTCGATGTTCGTCAGCTTCACCCTGGACCCGATGCTGTCCAGCGTCTGGCACGATCCGACGATTCACGCCGCCGGCGCCGTCCGGGGCCCCGCGAGCCTCTACGACCGCAGCATCGGCCGCCTCACGGGTGCGGTGAACCGCTTTGCGCAGGCCTTGGGGCGGCTCTACGAAACGATCCTCGGCTGGTCGCTGCGCCATCGGCTGGCGACACTGGGCTTGGCTGCGCTGAGCTTCGTTGCCAGCTTCGTGGTCATTCCCCTGCTCGGTACTGAATTCGTTCCCAAGGCCGATTACTCGGAAACCTTCGTCAACTTCCACACGCCGGTGGGCTCATCGATCGAAGTCACCGAAGCCAAGGCGCGCCAGGTCGAAGCCATTCTGCGCGAGCAGCCGCAGGTCAAGTACACGCTGGCGACGATCAACCCCGGCCAGGTATCGGGCAAGATGTACGCGTCGATCTATGTTCGCCTGGTGGACCGAAAGGACCGCAAACTCAATGTCGATCAACTCTCTGTGCCGCTGCGTGAGCGGCTTTCACGGGTCGCGGGCATCACGGTCACCCACGTCGGTCTGCTCGACGCCGTGGGTGGCACCAAGCCCTTGCAGGTGTCCCTGCAAGGCAGCGATTTGCGCGAGCTGGAACGCCTGACGGCGGCGGTGTTGCCGCGCCTGCGCGCCATCCCCGGCCTGGTGGATCTGGACAGCAGCGCCAAACCGAACAAGCCCACACTGGCGATCGCCGTCAAGCGCGATGCCGCAGCCGACGCCGGGCTGAGCGTGGGCGCGATCACGAACACCCTGCGCGCTTTGATCGCCGGTCAGACGGTGGGCAATTGGCGCGCCGAAGACGACCAGAACTACGACGTCAAAGTCAGGCTGACGCCGCAGATGCGCGACGCCGCGAGCGACGTGCAGCGGCTCGGCCTGGCAGTGGGCACGCTCGCCGACGGCACGCCGCGCATCGTGCGCCTGTCCCAGGTGGCCGAGTTTCGAGAATCGACCGGCGCGAACCAGATCAATCGGCGCGACTTGAACCGCGAAGTCGAGGTCACGGCCAATGTGTCCGGGCGCTCCCTGGGCGAAGTCGCTGCCGACGTGCGCAAAGTCCTCGAAGAAACGGCGTTTGCGCCGGGCTACGGCTACCGCTTCGGTGGATCGACGAAGGACATGCAGGAGAGTTTTGCCTACGCCGTCTCCGCCCTGGGCCTGGCGGTGATCTTCATCTACATGATCCTGGCGTCGCAGTTCAAGAGCTTTTTGCAGCCGCTGGCCTTGATGAGTTCGCTGCCGCTGACCCTGATCGGCGTGGTCGGCGCCTTGTTGATCTTTCGCTCGACCTTGAACCTGTTTTCCATCATCGGCATCGTGATGCTGATGGGCCTGGTGACGAAGAATGCGATTCTGCTGATCGACTTCGCGATCCGCGCTCGCGAAGGTACGGTGCGTCCCGACGGTTTGCACAGCCGCCTGGGCATGAACACGCCCGCGGGCAGCGGCATGCCGCGCGACCAAGCCCTGATCTATGCGGCACGGGTTCGTTTGCGTCCGATCCTGATGACGACGCTGGCGATGATTTTCGGCATGGTGCCGCTTGCCTTCGCCCTGACGGAAGGCTCGGAGCAGCGTGCGCCGATGGGCCAGGCGGTGATCGGCGGCGTGATCACGTCGTCACTGCTCACCCTCGTCGTCGTTCCAGTCATCTACTGCTACCTCGACGATCTGGCGGCTTGGGCACGGCGTGCGCTCGCTCGCCGCGGGCGCGGCGACGAGGCCTTGCGTGGCCTCGCGAAATAGAATGCCTGGTCCGTCGCAGCCGCAACGACACCTCTGATCGCCACTGCCCAGGCCAGCCATGAACGTCGAACAAGCCCGTTTCAACATGATCGAACAGCAGATCCGCCCCTGGGAGGTGCTCGATCAAGACGTACTTTCGCTGCTGGCGCTGGTGAATCGCGAAGATTTTTGCCCCCCGGCGCACCGTGCCATGGCCTTCGTCGACACCGAGGTTCCACTGCCCGGCGGCCAGTGCATGCTCGCGCCCAAGGTCGAAGCGCGCCTGCTGCAGGAACTGCATGTGCAAAAACACGAGCAGGTGCTGGAGATCGGTGCCGGCTCGGGTTTCATGGCGGCCCTGCTGGCACGCAGATCGCAGCACGTTGTCACGCTGGAGATGATCCCCGAGCTGGCACGCTTGGCCGCCGACAACCTCAAGCACGCCGGCGTCATCAATGCCGACGTGCAGCACGCCAACGGCGCGCGCGGCCTCGTCGAGGAAGCGCCGTTCGACGTGATCGTGCTGTCGGGTTCGGTCGCCGAGGTGCCGGCGACGCTGTTGTCCCAGCTCAAACTGGGGGGTCGTCTCGTCGCCATCGTCGGGCAATTGCCGATCATGCGCGCTGTGCTGACGACGCGAAGCGGCGAACACACCTATGCGAGTGTCGATCTGTTCGACACCGTCGCGCCGCGCTTGCAAGGTTTCGATGAACCAAGCCGGTTCAGTTTTTGAAGCAAGGATGGATTCATGCTGCACACGCTGCGGTCGCGCCCGTTTCCTCTTCTGTTGGCGTTCGGCATGGGCTGCCTCATGCACGGCGGCACAAGCGCGCAAAGCCTGCCCGAGCTTTACGAAGCGGCACGTGGCTACGACGCGGCCTACCAGTCGGTCAAGGCGCAGAGCGAAGCGGCCCGATTCAGGGCGGCCCAGGCCGACGCGCGATTTCTCCCGAACGTCGGCTTGAGCGCCGGTGCATCGCAGACCGAATCGAGCTCGCCGTTTCCACCGAGCGGCGCGAACGACCGGCGCGGCCTGAGCACCGTCCAGGCCGGCCTCAGGGCGACCCAGCCGCTGTACAACCCGGGCAACTCGGTGATCGTCGAGCAGGCGCGGCGGGCATTCGACCTCAGTTTGTCGGATCTGGAGATCGCCGAACAAGATTTGATCGTTCGCGTCGCCCAGGCGTATTTCGACGTCCTGGCCGCGCAGGACTCATTGGCAACGGCGCAAACGAATAAGCGGGCCATCGTTGAACAACTCGCCTCGGCCAAGCGCAACTTCGAGGTCGGCACGGCGACGATCACCGACACGCGTGAAGCCCAGGCGCGATTCGACCTCGCCAGCGCGCAAGAACTCTTCGCCGAGAACGATTTGCTGTCCAAACGCGTCGCCCTCGATGTGATTGTGGGGCGCAGCAATGTCCAGCCGCTCGCGCTGGCCGCGCCAGTGGTCCTGCCCGGCGTCGCGCCGGCCGATGTCAATGCCTGGGTGAGCGCTGCCGACGAGCAGCACCCCGCTGTACGCAAGGCGCGCCTGGCGCTGGAGATTGCAAAACTCGACACGACCAAGGCCCGCGCCGACGATGGACCGACAGTCGATTTGGCCGGCAGCTTCGGCGCCAGCCGCAATACGGGTTCGGGCGTCAACCCAGCGGGCGGGAATTCACTGCAAGCCAAGCTCGAAGTCTTGCTCGCGATGCCTCTGTACAGCGGGGGTGCCTTGCAAAACCGCGTCAGGGAAACCCTGGCGCTGGAAGAAAAGTCGCGCAACGATTTCGATGCCACGCGCCGCACCGTGGCGCAGACGACGCGCGTCGCCTTTTTCGGCCTTCAGTCGCTGCACGCCCAGGTCAAAGCCCTCGAGGCCGCCGAGTCGTCGAGCCAGCTTGCCCTGGAAGCCACCCAGCTCGGCTACAAGGTCGGCGTGCGCGTCAACCTCGACGTGCTGAACGCGCAGACCCAGTTGTTCACGACCAAGCGCGACCTGTCCAAAGCGCGCTACGACGTCGTGTTGAACGGCTTGAAATTGCGCCAGGCCTCGGGACGACTCCAGCCCGACGACGTGAGCGCTGTCGACCGTTTGTTCCGCAAATAATCGGCAAGCGCCTCGGCCGCGCCCCGGCCTCAATTCTGCGATCCGCGGCGGGGTCCTTCGGGCCCGGCGTCGAGCAGTTGGGCGATCGCCAAGGCCATCCTGCCCGACGCACCTCGGTGACTTGCGGCGAAAGCGCTCGCGCTTTCGCTCCAGGAAGATCGGTCGGCCTGGGCGCCGATCGACACCGCGCGTGCGACCGCTTCGGCGATGCCGGCAACCCGAACCGCCGCACCGGCGGCCAAGGCGAGTTCTGCGGCGTCGGTGAAGTTGAAGGTGTGCGGCCCCATCAAGACCGGGCAGCCGCAGGCCGCGGCCTCGATCAGGTTCTGCCCGCCCAGCGGCGCGAAGCTGCCGCCGAGCAAGGCCACATGCGCTGCCGCGTAGTAGCTGGCCATCTCGCCGATCGAATCGCCGAGCCAGACGTCGGCGGCGTGAGCGTCGCGAGGCGGTTGGGCGTCGACCCAGGCGCTGCGGCGCGCCACGCCCAGGCCGCTGGCGCGCAGGATAGTCGCCACTTCGTCGAAACGTTGCGGATGGCGTGGCACGATCAACAGCAGCGGCCGGGGCGGTGCCAGCGCCAACCACGCGAGCAGCAAGGGCGCTTCTTCGCCTTCGCGCGTGCTGGCCGCCAGGACCACGCTGCGTCCGAGCGCGTCGCGCCAGGCCCGGCCGCGCTCCCACAGCGCGGGGTCGGGCGTCATGTCGAACTTCAAGTTGCCGGCAACCACGACCTCTCTCGCCCCACTCGCTCGCAGGCGCTGCGCGTCGGCGGCGGTCTGGGCGAGCACCAGGCTCAGGCCACGCAAGGCCGGGCGCAGCAGGATCGCCAGGCGTTCGCCCTTGCGCCGGCTTTTTTCGCTCAGTCGCGCGTTGGCGAGCACCATCGCCACGCCCTCGCGCTGCGCAGCGTGCAGCAGGTTGGGCCAGATCTCGGTTTCCATCAGCACGCCCAAGGCCGGACGGAAATGCGCGAAAAATCGCTGTACAGCGCCGGGGGTGTCGAGCGGCAGCCAGGCCTGCGCGTCACCCTCGCGCAGCAGGGCGAAGCCGGCTTCGCGGCCGGTTGCCGTGCCGTGCGTCAGCAACAGGCGCAGGGTTGGGCGAATGCTGCGCAAAGATTCGATCAGCGCGCCAGCAGCGCGCGTTTCGCCCAGCGACACGGCGTGCACCCACAGTGCGCCCGGATCGGCGCGCCCGGCGTAGCGACCCAGTCGCTCCGACATGGCGTGCCGGTACATCGGCTCGGCGCGGCCACGCCACCAGTAGCGCAGCAGCACGGCAGGCGTCAACAAGCAAAGCGCCGCCGAATACACAGCGCGTGCGAACGCTTCACTGGCCGGCTCGCCGGCGCTCATCGGCGAGCGGCAGCGCCGGCGAACATGGCCGCGGACGGCGTCATGCGTGTGCCGCCTCGAGGACGCGGTTCCATGCAGCCCATACCGCCTCGAGCGTCGGCGTGGGCCGGCCCTCGATCGCCACCTGATGGCGCGCGCCATGTTCGGGCAGCGGGCCGGTGCGCCAGGCAGTGGCGTGGTTGTAGATCTGTACGTGGGGCAACTTCAAGGCCATGCCGATGTGGCTCAGGCCGCTGTCGACACCGACCACGCCCTGCACCGCGGCGAGCCGATCCAGCACGGCGTCGATCTTCAGCGTCGGCCAAACTTCGAGCTGGGCGTTCTCGACGAACTCCCAGCCGGCGGCGATGAGCTCGGCGCGCAACTGTTCGGCCTCGCCGCCTTGCGGCAGGGCGATGCGCCAGCCGTCGGCGATGAACCTCTTGCCGAGTTTGATCCAATGATCAATCGGCCAGAGTTTGTCGTCGCGCGACGAGCCGTGCACAAAGGCCACCGTGGGCCGCTCGTGTTTCATGTACGGTGGCTTGGTGCGCAGGCCGAATTCAGGCGAACCTTGCAGGGCGTAGCCCAGGGCCTTGCTCGCCAACAAGCGCGACCGGTCCAGCGCATGGGTGCGCGGCGCCATGCGAATGGCGTTGTCGACGAGCCAGCGCGCCGGCCACTCGAAACTCGAGCCTTCGGTGGCATTGGCCAAGCCATGGCGCTTGCCCTGCCCATTCGCGACGCGCGCCAGGCGCGTGACCAGGGCCGACTTGGTGAGGCCTTGCAGGTCGATCACGGCGTCGTAGGATTCCTGCTGCAAGCGCAGTCGAAACGCAGCCCATTCGCCACGCACGGCCGCGCTCCACCATCGGCGCGCCCAGCGCCGAAGCGGGCATTCGATGACTTCGGCGATGCCCTGAATGCGGCGCACCAGGGGCGCGAATGCAGGCTCGACGACCCAGTCGATCGCCACACCGGGAAACGCCGCGCTGAGGTCGTGCACCACGGGCATGGTGTGCACCACGTCGCCCAGCGATGAGAGCTTGACGAGCAGGACACGCATGCGGCTTGTCGGCGCCGATCCTGGCTGAGCGTGACTGGGCGTGCCTGGGCGAGTACCGCTGCGCTAGTGCGCCGCGTTGTGGATTCGCGCGTCGGGCTTGACGCTGCGCAACGCAGCCAGGAGGGTGGTCTCGATGCGCTGCAGCGCCGCCTGGGTGTGGCCCTCGAAGCGCAGCACCAGCATCGGCGTCGTGTTGCTGGAGCGGATCAGGCCGAAGCCATCGTCGTACTCGACGCGCAAGCCGTCGATCGTGACGAGTTCCGTGGCGCCGGGAAAACTCGCGGTGCGCTTCAGGTCTTCGACGATGCGCTGCGGCTCGCCCTCCACGCACACGACATTCAATTCGGGTGTACTGAAACTCGTGGGCAGGGCATTGAGCACGGCGCTCGGGTCGGGGCTGCGGCTGAGGATTTCGAGCAGGCGCGCTGCCGTGTAGGTGGCGTCGTCGAAGCCGTACCAGCGTTCGCCGAAGAAAATATGCCCGCTCATCTCACCGGCGATCGGTGCCTTGATTTCCTTCATGTGCGCCTTGATCAGCGAATGCCCGGTCTTCCACATCACGGGAATCCCCCCTGCGGCGCGTATCGCCGGCGCGAGGCGCTGCGTGCACTTGACGTCGAAGATGACGCTGGCCCCGGGGTGGCGCGGCACGACGTCGGCGGCGAACAGCATGAGTTGCCGGTCCGGGTAGATGATCTGGCCGTCGCGCGTCACCACGCCCAGGCGGTCGCCGTCGCCGTCGAATGCCAGGCCGATTTCACTCCCGGTGGACTTCACCGTGGCGATCAACTCCGCCAGGTTGGCCGGCTGGCTCGGATCGGGGTGGTGGTTCGGAAAATTGCCGTCGACTTCGGAGTACAACTCGGTCACCTCGCAGCCCAAAGCGCGCAACACGGCCGGTGAGGTGGCGCCGGGGATGCCATTGCCAGAGTCGACGACGATCTTCATGCGCCGCGCCAGGCGGCAGTCGTTGACGATGCGGTGGGTGTACTCGGGGGTGATGTCCATGGCGGCAGCGCGACCGCTGCCCGACGTGTAGTCACGGGCTTCGATGCGCCGGCGCAGGCCCTGGATCACTTCGCCGTAGATCGCCTGCCCGGCCAGCACCATCTTGAAGCCGTTGTAGTCCCTGGGGTTGTGGCTTCCCGTGACCATCATGCCGCTGCGGCAACCGTGCTGGGCGCGCGTGGCGGCAACGTAGTACAGCATCGGCGTCGTCACCGCACCGAGGTCGACGACGTCCAGGCCCGTCGCCGCCAGGCCGCGGATCAGCGCTGCACTCAGCGCCGGGCCGGACAGCCTGCCGTCGCGGCCGACGGCCACAGCGCGGTCGCCCGCGAGCAGCACTTCGGACCCGAAGGCCTTGCCCAGGGCGTGGGCAAATTCCTCGTCGATCGCTTTGCCGACGACGCCGCGAATGTCGTAGGCCTTGAAGCTGGCGGGATCGAACAACATTGATTGTGCTCCGAGAGTGAATCCAGATCGCCGGGTACTGGTGAACCCGGCACGTCGCGCTGTGACTCGAGTGCTGCGCACATCCTGCATCGCGCCGCTGGCGCGACCTGGCGCTGCGCACGCGCGATCAATTGGACTGCGACAACTGATCGAGGATGGCAGGATTCTCCAGCGTCGAAGTGTCCTGGGTGATCTTCTCGCCCTTGGCCACGGCACGCAGCAGCCGGCGCATGATCTTGCCGCTGCGCGTCTTGGGCAGGTTGTCGCCGAAACGGATGTCCTTGGGCTTGGCGATCGGGCCGATTTCCTTCGCGACCCAGGTGCGCAATTCGTTGGCGATTCGCTTGGCCTCTTCGCCCGTGGGCCGGGCGCGCTTGAGCACGACGAAGGCGCAGATTGCCTCACCCGTCGTCTCGTCGGGACGCCCCACCACGGCGGCTTCGGCGACGAGTTCGGTGTGCGCCACCAGGGCCGACTCGATTTCCATCGTGCCCATGCGGTGCCCCGCGACATTGAGCACATCGTCGATGCGCCCGGTGATCGTGAAGTAGCCCGTCGTCGCGTCGCGGACCGCACCGTCGCCTGCCAGGTAGTACTTGCCCTGCAACTCCTGCGGGTAATAGTTGTTCTTGTAGCGCTGCGGGTCGCCCCAGATCGTGCGAATCATGCTCGGCCAGGGCTTCCTGATCACCAGGATTCCGCCCTGCCCCCAAGGCAATTCCTTGCCGGTCTCGTCCACCACGGCCGCGTCGATGCCGGGGAAAGGCAGGGTGCACGAGCCCGGCACGAGCGGCGTGGCACCGGGCAAGGGCGTGATCATGTGTCCGCCGGTTTCTGTTTGCCAGAAGGTGTCCACCACGGGGCAGCGCCCACCGCCGATGTGCTTGTGGTACCACTCCCAGGCAGCGGGGTTGATGGGCTCGCCCACTGTGCCCAGGATGCGCAGGGAAGCCAGGTTGTAGCGGTCCGGGTGGACCGCCGCACTGCCCTCGGCGGCTTTGATGAGCGAGCGAATTGCGGTGGGAGCGGTATAAAAGATCGTCACCTTGTGGTCTTGGATCATTTTCCAGAACCGGCCCGCGTCCGGGTAGACAGGAACGCCCTCGAAAACGACTTCGGTGCCACCCAAGGCCAGAGGGCCGTAGGCGATATAGGTGTGGCCGGTGACCCAGCCGATGTCGGCCGTGCACCAGAACACGTCGTCGTCCTTGAGGTCGAAGGTCCACTTCGTCGTCAGAGCGGCAAACATCAGATAGCCGCCGGTCGAATGCTGGACGCCTTTGGGCTTGCCGGTGGAGCCCGAGGTGTAGAGCAAGAACAGCGGGTGCTCGGCGCCCACCCACTCGGGTTCGCAAGTGGCCGAGCAACCGGCCATCACGTCGTGCAGCCATTTGTCGCGTGGCGCATGCCAGGGCACCGCGGCGCCGGTGCGCTTGTAGACGATCACGTCGCGAATCGTTTCGCAGCCACCCAAGGCGAGCGCGTCGTCGACGATGGTCTTCAAGGGCAGTTGCTTGCCGCCGCGCAATTGTTCGTCGGCAGTGAGCACCATCACCGCGCCGGCGTCCTGGATGCGGTCGCGCAGGCTCTGTGCCGAGAAGCCGCCGAACACAACCGAGTGCGTGGCGCCGATTCGGGCACAGGCCTGCATCGCCATCACGCCTTCAATGGACATCGGCATATAGATCACGACGCGATCGCCCTTCTTCACACCGTGGCTCTTCAACGCATTCGCGAGCTGGCAGGTGCGGATGAGCAAGTCGCCATAGGTGATCTTGGTGACCTTGCCGTCGTCGGCCTCGAAAATGATCGCCGTCTTGCCGCCATGGCCGGCGTTGACGTTACGGTCCAGGCAGTTGTATGAGGCGTTCAAGGTGCCGTCCTCGAACCATTTGAAAAAGGGCGCGTTCGATTCGTCCAGGCCCTTGGTGAACGGCGTTTTCCAACTCACCATCTCGCGCGCCAGGCGCGACCAGTAGCCCACGTAGTCGGCCTGCGCTTGCGCGCAAAGCGCGTTGTAGGCCGCCATGCCCGACACATGGGCGCCGCGCGCGGCGGCGTCTCGCGGCTTGTACACGGTGGAAGGGCTCGTCATGGGCGTCTCCTGGGGGAAGTTTCAGGGGCAGATATGCAGCGCCGGCATTGCCGTTGGCCCCAGCTTACCCGGCACCTGAACGGCGCGCCGCAGCGACTGCCCAACTACAATCCGCGGCCATTCTAAATAACCCAGGAAGCCTGCCGATGCCCCAGATCCTCGATCCGACCGAAGCAAGATTGCGGCCGATCCCGAACTTCATCTTCATGAGCCGCTGGCTGCAGCTGCCGCTGTATGTGGGCCTGATCCTCGCACAATGCGTCTACGTGTTCCATTTCTGGGTCGAGCTGACGCATCTGATTGCAGCGGTATTCGGCGACCGGACGGCGCTGGACGTCCTGGTGAGCGGCATCGGCTACAAGGGCGATTTCGGCGGCGGCCTGCCCAAGCTCAATGAGACGATCATCATGCTCGTCGTACTGGGCCTGATCGACGTCGTGATGATCTCCAACCTGCTCATCATGGTGATCGTCGGCGGCTACGAAACCTTCGTCTCGCGCATGAATCTGCAGAGCCATCCCGACCAGCCCGAGTGGTTGAGCCACGTGAACGCGTCGGTGCTCAAGGTCAAGCTCGCCACGGCCATCATCGGCATCAGCTCGATCCACCTGCTCAAGACCTTCATCAACGCCGAGAACTACAGCGAGAAAGTGCTGCTGTGGCAGACCTTGATCCACGCCACCTTCCTGCTCTCGGCCGTCGCCATCGCGGCTACGGATCGCATGATGGCGCCCACCGGTACGGGCCATGGACCCGGCGCCGGCGGCCACGGCCCGGGCTTGGCGAAACACTGAGGAACAACACGATGACGACGATACGATGCGCCGACTTTGTGCAGAGCATATCGGCCGCCTTGCAGTACATCAGCTACTACCACCCGGCCGATTACATCGAACATCTGGCACGCGCCTATGCCGGCGAACAAAGCCCGGCGGCCAAAGATGCGATCGCACAGATCCTCACCAACTCGAAAATGTGCGCCGAAGGCAAGCGCCCGATTTGCCAGGACACGGGCATTGTCAATGTGTTCCTGAAAATCGGCATGGACGTGCGCTTCGAGGGTTTCCGCGCAGGCATTGAAGACGCGGTCAATGACGCCGTGCACCAGGCCTATTGCGACCCGGACAACAAACTGCGCGGCTCGATCGTCGCCGACCCGCAGTTCGAGCGCAAGAACACCAACGACAACACGCCTGCAGTCGTGCACATGACGGTCGTGCCGGGCAATACGCTGGACGTGCAGGTGGCCGCCAAGGGCGGCGGCAGCGAAAACAAGAGCAAGTTCGTGATGCTCAACCCGAGCGACTCGGTCGTCGATTGGGTGCTCGCGACGCTGCCGACGATGGGCGCGGGCTGGTGCCCGCCCGGCATGCTGGGAATCGGCATCGGCGGGACGGCCGAAAAGGCGATGCTGATGGCCAAGGAAGTGCTGATGGAGCCGATCGACATGTTCGAGCTGAAAGCCCGAGGCGCCAAGAGCAAACTCGAAGAACTGCGCATCGAGTTGTGCGACAAGGTCAATGCACTGGGCATCGGCGCGCAGGGGCTGGGCGGCTTGACCACGGTGCTCGACGTGAAGATCGCGCTCTACCCCACGCACGCCGCGGGCAAGCCCGTCGCCATGATCCCGAACTGCGCGGCAACGCGTCACGCCCACTTCGTGCTCGACGGCTCGGGCCCGGCCTATCTCGAACCGCCGAGCCTGGATCTGTGGCCCGACGTGCATTGGCAGCCCGACTACAACAAGAGCCGCAAGGTCAATCTCGATACCTTGACGAAGGCCGAAGTCGCAGCATGGCAGCCCGGGCAGACGCTGCTGCTGTCGGGCAAGATGTTGACCGGCCGCGATGCCGCGCACAAACGCATTCAGGACATGCTGGCGAGAAATGAAAAGCTGCCCGTCGACTTCACGAATCGCGTCATCTACTACGTCGGTCCGGTGGATCCGGTGCGCGACGAGGTCGTCGGCCCGGCCGGCCCGACGACATCGACGCGCATGGACAAATTCACCGAAATGATGCTCGGGCAAACCGGGCTGATCGGCATGATCGGCAAGGCCGAGCGCGGTCCGGCAGGCATCGAGGCGATCCGACGCCACCGCAGCGCTTACCTGATGGCGGTGGGCGGGGCAGCCTACCTCGTCGCCAAGGCGATCAAGAAATCCTCAGTCGTGGCTTTCGCCGACCTCGGCATGGAAGCGATTTACGAATTCGAGGTGCGCGACATGCCCGTCACGGTTGCGGTCGCCTCCGACGGCACGTCGGTGCATGACACCGGTCCGCGCGAGTGGCGCTCACGCATCGGCAGAATTCCCATTGCGACCGCCTGAGGCCCGACCCGCGCCGTCGGCGACCCATGGAATCACGCGTACAACTGGTCTTCTACGGTGAAGTGATTCAGGGCTTCAAGCCCAGCGACGTTCGCGACGATCTCGGTGATCTGCTCGAGATCGACGAGGCGAGCCGCACCGCCCTGTTCAGCGGCGCGCGCATCGTGCTCAAGGACTCGATGGATTTCTTCGAGGCGCAGGGCTACGAAGAACGGCTGCGCGACCTGGGCGCCTACGTGCACGTCGAGCCCGACGATGATGACGCCCCCCCGGCCGCGACCGCAGACGCCGCGCCGGCGGTGCGCCCGCCCGATGCCTTGGCGAAGCCGCAACTTGGGCCACCTGCCGCGCCGCTGCCGGTGGCCCCGGCCGCAGTCGCCTTGCCGGCGGTCGAAGAACAGGTCACGTGTCCGAACTGCAACGAGCGCCAACCCAAGCGTGTCATGTGTCGCGCCTGCGGTTCCGACATCGCCATGGCCTTGGCCTACAAGCGTGAATCCGAGACCGAACAGCGTGTCCAGCGCCTGGCCCGCGCGCGGGCGCGCCGTGGCCTGCCGGGATTGCCCGGAGATGGCGGCGGCGCAGCTGACGCTCCCTCGGTGTGGGGCCTGGGCATGAACGGCCGGCTGGCGCGGCTGCCCTTTGTGACGGCGTTTGCACTGGCCGTCATGGCGGTCAACCTGCTGCTCGTCTACGCGATACCCCACCCCAGCGTATTCAAGCTGAATCTGCTGATCTTCGGCACCGTGCTGCTCATCGTGTTCGCGGTTCGCCTGTCGGTGCTGCGAGCGCACGACTTCAATGGCAGCGGCTTGTGGGCTGCCCTGCTGTTTGTGCCGTATCTCGGCGTGGTCGCGTTGCTGGCCCTGGCCGCCCTGCCCGGGAGCTTCGAAGAGAACGACCATGGGGGGCGGCCGCGGCCCGGCCATCCGCTGCTGAGCGCCCTGTCGGTGGTGTTGATGACCGTCACCCTCGTCGCAACGTATCGCTGGATCGCCTCGATGGTGGACGAGGTACTTCCCGCGGGCGGGCCGGCGCTTGCGATTCCGTCGCAGGCGCAGATCGAGGCGCGTCTGCCCTCGCCCGAGGCCATGACCGCATTCCGCGACGAGTTCGTTTCCGCGCCGGTCCACAAGGCGTTTGCCGCGTCGCCCACCGGCAGTTGGGGCTGGAAATCGGGCGCCGCTTCTGCGGAATCGGCAGCCGCCGGCGCCCTGGAAAGTTGCGACACTCAGCGCAAGGCGTATACGCGCCCCTGCGAGCTTGTCAACGTCAACGGCGGCTGGGTGTCACGCTGAGCCCTTTGAATGGCCCGTCTCCCGTCTGCGCGACGCGCACGCGCCGAGGGTGTGTGCTAGCCGCGCGGGTGATGCGCAGCGTGCAAAGCCTTGAGGCGTTCGCGTGCCACATGGGTGTAGATCGTTGTCGTCGAAATGTCGGCGTGCCCGAGCAGCAATTGCACGGCGCGCAGGTCAGCGCCGTGGTTCAGCAGGTGAGTGGCGAAGGCGTGGCGCAGCGTGTGCGGCGACAGTGGCACGGCGATGCCGGCGCGCAGGGCCTGGGCTTTGACGATCTTCCAGAACATCTGGCGCGACATCGCCGCGCCGCGCGCGGTGACGAACAGCGCCTCGCTGCTGCGGCGCTTCAGAAGCGCCGGCCTGCCCTCCAGGAGATAGCGCCGCAGCCAGGCGTGCGCTTCTTCGCCATAAGGCACCATGCGCTCGCGCGAGCCCTTGCCGGTCACACGCAATGCACCTTCGTTCAAGCCCAGGTGCACGCTCTTGATCGATATCAACTCGCCCACGCGCAGACCACTGCCGTACATCAGTTCGAGCATGGCGCGGTCGCGCAGGCCCAGAGGCTCGTTCACATCGGGAGCCGCGAGCAGGGCCTCGACCTGGGCTTCGCTCAGGACCTTGGGCACGCGCAGCGCCTGCTTCGCGCCCAACAGCTTCGATGTGGGATCGGCCTGCACGTGGTGTTCGCGCAGGGCCCAGCGGAAATAGCGCTTGAACACGGTGAGGCGACGGTTCACGCTGCTGGCCTTGCTCAGCGCGTGCCGTGCTACGCCGTATTCGAGCAAATCGGCTTCCGACGTGTCGTTCAATCCGCCGTCCTTGGTCAACGCGCGCCAGCGTGCGAACAAGCTCAAGTCGCGCCGGTAGGCGCCGAGCGTGTTCGCCGACAGGCCGTCTTCGATCCACAAAGCGGCGATGAAGGCGTCGATCTCTGCTGCGCCAGCAGACAACTCGGGCATCGTATTTCTTCAGCGGCCTTGCGCCAGCGCCCAGGTGATGTGTTCGCGAACCAGGGGCGTTGTCGATTCGCTTCGCGAGACCAGTGCCGCTGCAATCGCCGCCCGGACCGCCGCTGTCATCGGCGCATCAATCGGTGCATCAATCGGTGCATCATACGTCGCACGGTAAGCGTTGCCCAGGGCGACGGCGAGATTGCGCTGCCAACGCTCGAAGCCGATTCGCCTGATCGCACTGCCCTCGGTGTATGCCAGGAATTGTGCTTCGCTCCAGCCCCACAAGGCCAGCAGCGAAGGATTGCTCAAGGGCTCGGATTCGTCGAAATCGGGCAAGGCGCTGCGCTGCGCATACTTGTTCCAGGGGCAGATCAACTGGCAGTCGTCGCAGCCGTAGATGCGATTGCCCATGAGGGCGCGCAGGTCGAGGGGAATCGGCCCGTCGTGCTCGATCGTCAGGTAGGAGATGCAGCGCCTGGCGTCGAGGCGGTATGGGGCGACGATGGCGCGCGTCGGGCAGACGTCGATACACGCGCTGCAGGTTCCGCAATGCGCCGGCGCGGCCTGCGTCAATGGCAGGTCGAGGTCGACGAAAATCTCGCCGAGAAAAAACATCGAGCCCGATTCGCGCTGCAAGGCCAGGGTATGTTTACCGCGCCAGCCCAGGCCGCTGCGTGTTGCCAGTTCGACCTCGAGCACCGGCGCCGAATCCGTGAAGACGCGAAATCCGAAGGGACCCACGGCCTCTTGCAAGCGCTGCGCCAAACTCGCCAGGCGCGCGCGAAGCACCTTGTGGTAGTCGCGGCCGCGCGCATAAACCGAGACCACCGCCTGTGTTGGATCGCCGATACGTTGCCATTCGGTGTCGCGCCAGTTTTCGCCGACGCCGCGCGGCAGGTAGTTCAGGCGCGCCGTGATCACGCGCAAGGTGCCCGGCACCAATTGCGCGGGCCGGGCGCGTTTCAGCCCGTGGCGCTGCATGTACGCCATGCGGCCATGCCAGCCCTGTGCCAGCCACTGCATCAGTCCGGCCTCGGCCTGGCTGAGATCGACATCGGCCACGCCGATCTGGGAGAATCCCAGCGCCGCGCCCCAGCGCCGCAACTCTATCAACAGGTGCCCCCGGTCCAGCCCACGCTCATGAGGCAACACGCGGCCGCGCGAAGTTTCCTCGACCCCCTCGGAGCGCAGCCGTCGCAAAGCGTCGGCCCGGGAGCGCCTATCACTACGAGGAATCGTCATGTGTCGATTCTAGGAAGCCGCGACATGGTTTGGTCCGTCGAGGCCGACTGTGCCGCCAGCGCACGCGCGCTGGCAGGCCATGGCGCATTGCAAGGCGCCGTCGTCGAACTGTGCGGGCCGCTCGGTGCGGGCAAGACGACCTTCGTGCGTCATTTGTTGCGTGCCCTCGGCGTCACCGGGCGCGTGAAGAGCCCGAGTTATGCCGTCGTCGAGCATTACGAGTACCCCGAGGCCGCCATCGCGCGGCAGCCGCCCGCCGCGGAGCTCGCGCAGGCGTCGGCCAGCCTGGCCTTGCCTGGTGCTGTGCCGGCGTTGAGCTGTTGGCATTTCGATTTTTACCGATTCAAGGATTCGCGCGAATTCGAAGACGCGGGATTGCGCGACCTGTACGCGGCGCCCGGTCTCAAGCTCGCCGAGTGGCCGGAGAATGCGCAAGGCGCATTGCCGATGGCTGACCTGCGCATTGCCATCGAGCCGGTTGACGACGGCGCGGGCGAAGTGAGACGGGTGCGATTTTCCGCCTTCACGCCGCGCGGGATGGAGTTGCTGCGATGAGGGTCCGATGAGCCCGCCCGGCCGCCATGGGCCAGGAGGGGGCCCCTACCCCAGTGCGGAGCACGAAGCTGCACCCATGACTGCGATCAGCCGGCGCGTGCCTTTGCAGGCAGGGGGCGGCACTGTGCGCCGCCGCGCCGCCCTGCAGGCGCTGGGCGGCTTGGTGCTGAGCCTGGGCGCGCGCGACATCGCCTGGGGTGCGGGCATCGTCGCGGTGCGGGTCTGGCCGGCCTTGGACTATTCGCGAATCACGATCGAATCCGACGCGCCCTTGTCGGAAAAGCACTTCCTGCTCGAGCAGCCGGCACGCCTGGTGATCGACGTCGACGGGCTCGAGCTCAGCCCGGGCTTGCGCGAACTGGTCGGCAAGATCACGCCTGCGGATCCCTACATCGCCGGCCTGCGCGTCGGCCAATTCCAGCCCAAGGTGGTGCGCTTGGTGATCGACTTGAAACAGGCAATCGCGCCTCAGCTCTTCACCTTGGCGCCGATCGCCGCCTACCAATTCCGATTGGTCTTCGACCTGTATCCGGCGCAGGAGCGCGACCCCCTGCTGGCCCTGATTCGCGACAAGGAAAATGCCGAACAGCGCGCTGCCGAGGAGGTTGCAGACGCGGTGGGAGAAATGGTCGCGCGCCTGGATCGGCCGCGGGGCGCATCGGCGCCGAGCGGGTCGTCGCGTTCTACGCC
>JBAQUQ010000359.1:0-6311 GCA_049297615.1 Burkholderiaceae bacterium | reverse complement strand
GCGTCGATGAGCGGCGCCAGCGCGGCGAATCTGGCCTGCTGGGCCGGGTCGCCCGCGCCGCAACACGCCGACGTGCCGATCAAACTCAATCCGATCCAGGCCAACGAACGCCAGGTGCTGCTCCAATTGCTCGAGCAGCACCGCTGGAATGTGAGCAATGTCGCCAAGGCGCTCGATGTCAGCCGCAACACCCTCTATCGCAAGCTCCACAAGCTTCACATCGAAATCTCCCACCCCGAGTGAATCCTGGGACGGCGCTGCGGATTCGCCGCTGCCGGCACGCCCGCGTTTCGCCTGGTGCATCACCGGCTCGGGCCATCACCTCGACGAATCGATCGCGCTGGCGGCGCGGCTGCCCCAGCTCGATCTGTTCTTGTCCGACGCCGCCGAAGAAGTGCTGCCGATCTACAAGCTGCGCATCGCTGACCTGAGGCCGCGCTTCGGCGCCGGCTTTCGCCTGGTGCGCGACAAGACGGCGAGCGCGGTTCCGGTGGGCATGCTCTACGACGATGTCTATCACACCGTGGTGATCGCGCCGGCGACGAGCAACACGGTCGCCAAATGCGTGGCGGGCATCAGCGACACCCTGCCCACCAATATGTTCGCGCAGGCGGGCAAACTCGGCATCGCCAGCATCGTCTTCGCGTGTGACAACGAGCCCGTCGTCGTGACGCGTTCGCCGCACGAATGGGTGACGCTGCGGCCGCGCCGGATCGAGCTCGACAACGTGCAGCGGTTGCGCGGGTTTGCGTTCTGCCAGGTCGTGTGTTCACCCGCCGAGCTCGAAGTGGCGATCGCGGCGCGCCTGGAATTACTTTCCCTGGCATGGAACACATCGTCTTCCTGACGGGAAGGCTGGCGCAAGCGCAGCTCGAACGCGTCTTGGCAGGAATCGACGCCGCGCCATTCACTTGGGAAGTGCGCCAGATCGGCCTGCAAGTCGCTGCTCTGATGACGGCCGACATGATCGCCCGCCGCCTTGCCGCGCCGGTGGTCACTGAGCGCGCGCGCGATGGCCAGGAGCCGCAGCGCGCCGACCGCATCATCGTGCCGGGGCGCTGCCGCGGCGATCTGCAAGCCTTGAGCGTGCATTACGGTTTGCCCGTGCAACGCGGGCCCGAAGAACTGAAAGACCTGCCGCGCTTTTTCGACCGCGCTGCCAAACCCATCGACTTGAGCAGCTACGCAGTGGCGATCTTCGCCGAGATCGTCGATGCGCCGCGCCTGAACGTCGCGCAGATCGTCGAGCGCGCGCGCGAACTCGCGCGCGACGGCGCCGATGTCATCGACCTGGGTTGCCTGCCTGAAACGCCGTTCCCGCATCTCGAAGACAGTGTGCGTGCACTGCAAGGCGAAGGCTTGCGCGTCAGCGTCGATTCGGTCGACGCGCGGGAGTTGCTGCGCGGCGGCCGAGCCGGCGCCCACTACCTGCTGAGCCTGACGCTGGACACGCTGTGGGTCGCCGACGAAGTGGCGTCCACGCCGGTGCTGATCCCGCGCACGCCGGCTGACGAAGCATCGCTGCATGCGGCGATCGAGGCGATGCAATCGCGCGGCCGCTCATTCCTTGCCGACCCGATCCTCGATCCGATTCCCTTTGGACTGACGGCGGCGATCGTGCGCTACCACGCCTTGCGGATGCGCTATGCCCAGGTGCAGATCATGATGGGCATCGGCAACCTCACCGAGTTGACGGAAGCCGACACGAGCGGCATCAATGCACTGCTGCTGGGCATCGCCGCCGAATTGAACGTCGCCGCCGTTTTGACGACCCAGGTGAGCGGCCACACGCGCCGCGCGGTGCGCGAGGCCGACTGGGCGCGCCGCATCATGCACGCCGCGGCGCAGCAGCGCGCCCTGCCCAAAGGAATGAGCGACGCCTTGATGACGGTGCACGCCAAACACCCCTTCCCCGATACGCCCGACGAGATCGCGGCGATTGCCGCGGAAGTGCGCGACCCGAATTTTCGCGTCCAGGTGTCCAGCGCCGGTATTCACGCCTACAACCGCGATGGCCTGCGGATCGGCCAGGATGCTTTCGAATTGTGGCCGCAACTCCAACTGGAACACGACGCCGCGCATGCCTTCTACATGGGCGTGGAACTCGCCAAGGCCGAGATCGCCTGGCGTCTGGGCAAGCGTTATGTGCAAGACCAGCCCCTGGACTGGGGCTGCGCCGTCGAGCGGCAGGCTGAAGATTTGAACGCCTGGTGTGCGCCGGGAACGACGCTGGCAAGAACCGCTGCGGGCAAGACGGGCTGACGATGAACGATCAAATCTTCGAAACCGTCGTGACCAGCGTCGCCGACGACGGTAAGGTGCATGTGGCGCCGATGGGCGTGCGCTACCAGGCGGGCCTGGTCGTGCTGATGCCGTTCAAGCCGTCCACGACACTGGCCAATATCACGAGCACCGGCCATGCCGTGCTCAACCTGGTCACGGATACGCGGGTTTTCGCCGGGTGCGTGACAGGGCGGCGCGCCTGGCCCACGCTGCCGGCGCAGCGCATCGCGGGGGTGCGCCTGGCGTGCGCGCTCGGCCATGTCGAACTGCGCTTGGCCGCGCACCTCGAGGACGCACAGCGCCCGGTGTTGCGCATGGCACGCGTGTTCGAGGCGACCCACGCGCCCTTCGCCGGCTTGAACCGCGCGCAGGCCGCCGTGCTCGAAGGCGCCGTGCTGGTGAGCCGCTTGCACATGCTGGCGCCGCAGAAGGTCGACACGGAAATGGCTTACCTGCAGATCGCCCTCGACAAGACCGCCGGCGAGGCCGAGCACGAGGCCTGGGCCTGGCTGCGCGAGGCTGTCGCGGCGCACCGCGCTGCGGCCGCAACCCAGGGGAAGGGATGATGAAACTTCTGGTGAGCGTACGCAGTGTCGACGAGGCCCTGCTCGCCGCGCACGGCGGGGCGGATTTCATCGACCTGAAAGAACCCGGCTCGGGTGCGCTCGGCGCCCTGCCGGTGCAATCGATTGCAAGCATCGTCGCGGCGCTGCGCCAGCGAGGCGTCACGCTGCCCATCAGTGCAACGATCGGCGATTTGCCGATGCTGGCTCTGGGCAGAATCGGCGAGCGCGTGCTGGCCGTGGCGGCCTGCGGCGTCGACTATGTGAAGGTCGGCATCGAGGCCGACCCGGCGGCACCCGGGCTCCTCGAGTGGCTGGCGGGTTGCGGCCGACCGGTGGTGCCGGTTTTCATCGCCGATCGCGGCCTCGACGACGCTCTCGTCGCGCGCGCCGTCGCGCTCGGATTCCCCGGCCTGATGGCGGACACCGCCGACAAAGGCGCCGGCAGCCTGTTCGATGTGCTGGCGCCGGCCGAAATGCGCCGCTTCATCGCGTCGGCGCGTGCCCGCGGGGCCATGGCCGGACTGGCTGGTGCGCTGCGCATCGAGCATGCTGCCGCGCTGGCGGCGCTCGCGCCGGACTTCGCAGGTTTTCGCAGCGCCGTGTGTGCCGGTGAGCGCAGCAGCGCGCTGGACGCGCAACGCCTGCACGAGCTGGCGCAGGCGCTGAAAGCGGCTCAAGAGCCCGCGGCTCGCAGTTCGCCCAGCAGCAGCGAGCGCATCCGCGCCAGCTCGGTCCCCTGAATCACATCGATGGCGCAGGCCGCGCCGGAGGCCAGCGCGGCGAAACGGCGGTCCAGGATGCCCGCACCGCTCAGGTCAGCCAGGTTCGCCGCCGGGGGGATCGGGCAGGCCTTCACGATCACCAGCCGTTCGGCGTTCAACTGGCGCGCCAGGTCCAGGGCCATGCTGTCGGCGCTGACGTCCCAGTTGGTGTCGGCTCCGACCTGGTCGCGGCGCTGGCCGAGCGGCAGCCACAACGCGGTATGCCCACCGTGCAGCACATGGCGGATCTCGGCCTGGCTGCTTGCCAGGCGCAAGCCGGGTTTGAGCGCCCGCATGAGGTAGGCGCTCTGCGCCATCGCCAACACCGCCATGTTGTGCGCAGCCAGGTCGTCGAATTGCCAATGTGCCTGGGCGCGGCGCACCTCGTCGGCAAAGACGCCGCCACCGCAGACGATCGTGACGCGGCCGCCTCCGAGTTGCGCGAGCAAGTCCAACCACTCGGGCAGGACCGGATCGGTGTTCAGGCTACCGCCGAGTTTGACGACCCACATCAGTCATGGTCCTTTTCGAACAGAGCTGCGACGGCGACGCTCGGCGCGCACACCTGGGCCCAGGCGGCCGTGCCCTGCGGCGCTTGCGGCGCGATGCGGCACAGCCCGGGCGCGTAGGTCGCGTGGCGCCACAGCGCGGGGACGAGCTCGGGGACCAGGAACGCGCCACAACCGGCGCTGACCAGGACTGCCGAGGCGTTTGCGCTGTGCAGCGCGTGCTCTGCCACCACTCGGGCAAGCTGGCTGCGCAGTGCCGCGAGTTGCGCGCCACGCCAGGTCTGGGCGAAGCGCTGCCACTCGGAGTCGCTGGCGTCGCGCGCGTCCAGCCCGATCATCCGCGCCAGGCGCACGCGGCTGCCCGCCAGATCTTTGGCGGCGCCGTCGGCGCTGGGGTGCTGGTCATGCGCGGCGTCGAGTTCGCCGGTCAGGCGGTACACATCGGCCGTCGTCGCGAAGAATTCATTCATCACATTCAACTCGCAATCGCGCCCACCCTGGCGCCAGGCGATGCGCTGCGTCAGCGCACACAGCGGCGTACGCACCACCCCCTGGTAGACGAGTTCGCTGCGCTCCAGGCGCAGCGCGTCGCTGCGGCTCGCCGTGAGAACGCGACCGCGATCGAAGGCGATGAGGTCGGTCGTGGTACTGCCGATGTCGACGAGTACGCCCTGGGCCGGTTCGAGCAGGCAGGCGGCGTGGCGCGCCGTGGCGAGCCAGTTCGCCGAGGCGATGTGCTGCCAATTCGCAGCCGCCTGGTGCGCGTCGAACCAACCGGCGTCGCCGGCAAAAAAGTGCGGCGCCGGCACGGCACGCTGCAAGGTTTGCGCGATGCGCTGCACGCCGTCTTCACGGTGCACGAAGGCGTCGACCATTTCGCCGGTCATCGTCACGGCGTGGCGATGGCCGGCCAGATCGGGCCAGCGCGACCGTGCTGCGGCCAAGGCGGTTTCCAGCGCTGCCAAGCCCGTCCACAGCGGGCAAGGCCATTGCGCCGCGTCGAGCAGGGCCCCGCGTCCCAGCAGGGCAGCCTTGACGTGGGCGCCGCCGATGTCCCAGCCCACGACGATGCGATCAGGCATGCCGGCCCTCATGCCCGCGCGCCGCGAAACCGCTGCCGATGCTGACATACTCGCCCAGGCCCAAACCCATCATCGCCCTGCACACCGAAAGCGCCTGCCCCGCCATGCTGCTGATTCCCGTCGTCGACCTGATGCACGGCCAAGTCGTGCGTGCCGTGCGCGGCCATCGCAAGACGTACCAGCCGATCGTGTCGGGGTTGTGCGCGGGCAGCGACCCGGTGACGATGGCGCGCGCCCTTTGTGTGCACTGCGCAGCGCGGCGACTGTACCTTGCAGATCTGGATGCCTTGACCGGCGCCGCGCCCCAGGCCGACGTGCTGCGCTCGCTGCTGATCGCGCTGCCCGATATCGAACTGTGGCTCGACGCCGGCTTCGCCGACTCCGGAGCAGCCGAAGCGCTGATCGAGAAAATAGGTGCGCCGGCGCAGCGCATCGTTCCCGTCTTCGGCAGCGAGTCGCTGCGCTCGCGCGATGCCCTGCAACGATGTTTCGCGGCACCGAACGCCGCAATCCTGTCGCTTGACCGGCGCGACGGCGAGCGGCTCGACGCAGCCGGTTGCTGGGACTTGCCGCAATATTGGCCAGATCGAGTCATCGTCATGACGCTGGAGCGTGTCGGCAGCGCTGCCGGGCCAGACCTCAGGACTTTGCGCGAGACCGCAGCGCGCGCACCCGGCACCCGGCTCATCGGCGCCGGTGGCGTGCGTGACAGCGCAGACCTCGAACAAGCCCGTGCAGCCGGGGCGTATGCCTGGCTCGTCGCCAGCGCCTTGCACGACGGGCGTTTGGCGCCGGTGGGTCCTTGAATCGTGGAGGCGACGCTGTCCATGGCTCCCAGTGCATCATTAATCGTGCCAGCCATCGGCGCCCCGCTGCTTGGGCCGCCGGGGGCTCGATTCGGACCGGATTCGCAACACTCTGTGGCAGCTTTGGCGGCCTCGCGGCGTCGCGGCGGAGCCAAGGGTGGATCGACGAATTGGCACGTCGCCTGCGAGAATGAGCGGCCATGACGACGCTTGAGGCAGATCACGAGGCTCATCACGAAGCTCGGTCCAGGCCTTGGACCTGCCCGTTTTGCCCGCTGGCCTGCGACGATCTGAGCGTTCGGAT
>JBAQUQ010000358.1:0-21076 GCA_049297615.1 Burkholderiaceae bacterium | reverse complement strand
CGCGGGCGCGCCAAGGCGAACGCCAGCAGTGCCGCCACCCCCAGACCGGCCAGGATCAGCAGCAGTTCGCGGTAGCCCGCAAGCACGAGCAACAGCCCCGCTGTGGCCAGCGGCGCCGCGGCACGCGACAGCAGCGAGATCGCGCTCATGGCGCCGCTGATGCGGCCCAGTTGCGCGTGGCCGAAGGTCTGCGGCACGATGGTGCCGCGCACGATCGTCACCAGGCCGTTCACCAGGCCGAACAGCAAGGCGAACAGCATCAGACCAGCGACCTGATCCGATTGCGCGAAGATCGCCAGCGACAAAGGCATGCCCGCGAGCACGAACAAGCCGAGCGTGCGCGTGCTCAAGTGCCTGCCCAATGCCAGGTAAGCCACGCGCCCTGCCACTTGCGCCGGGCCGAACCAGACGACGACAGCGAGCGCCTGGGATTCACTCAGCCCTTTCGCGGCAAAGGCCGGCATGATGTGCGCCCAGAGCGCCGCAGCAGCGAATGCGTAGAGCGTGAAGGCGGCCGTGAGCAACCAGAAGCGAGGTTCGCGCAACGCCTCGTGCAGGGTCGCGTCTTGCGATACCGAACCGTCGTACGCCGCTGCCGTGGCCGGGGGCGTGCCGCGCAGGGCCCAGGCGTGCAGGGGCGCGACGCCCAGCAGCAGCACGGCGCCGATGATGCGCAAAGCGCCGCGCCATTCGCAGCAGGCGATCAACCAGACGGCGGCCGGAAACGCCAGCGTGCTGGCGAACCCCCCGACCAGGGTCAAGGCCGTGATGCCTTGCGCGAAGCGATCCGGAAAGCGTTTCGTCAGCACACTGAAAGCAGGTTCGTACATGCACATCGCCATCGCCGCGCCGAGCAGCACCCACGCACCGTAGAGCGCGGCAAGGCTGGCCGCGTAGGACCACACGAAGAATCCGACGCCGCCGATGACGCCACCGGCGCTGAGCACGAATCGGCCGTGGCCGCGGTCGATGGCCGCGCCGGCGGCATAGGTCGCGGCGCCCCACACGGCCAACCCGAGGGTGAAGGCGCCCATCAATTGCGGCGAGGTCCACCCCAGGTCGCGCTGCATCGGCAGCACGAATGAGGAGAAGCTGTAGTACAGGGCTGCCCAGCACAGCAACTGGCCCAGCGCGAGCGCTCGTACCGTGGCCTGGAACGACAGCGGGGTCACAATCGGTGGCTCGCGCCGGGGCAGCACATGGCTTCATGCTAAAACACCTCTGCAATCGCCCTCCCGCCCCCTGCCCGGCGCCGCACGGAGAACCGCCATGGACTTGACGTTCACCCCTGAAGAACAAGCCTTTCGCGAGCAAATTCGCGCCTGGGTGGCGCAAAACCTGCCCTCCGACATCAGCCGCAAGGTGCACAACGCGCTGGACCTGACGGCGCAGGACATGCAGCGCTGGGCGCGCATCCTGGGCAAACAGGGCTGGCATGGTTATGCCTGGCCCGAGCAGTTCGGCGGCCCGGGCTGGAGCGCCGTGCAGCGCCATCTGTTCGAAGAAGAATGCGCCCTGGCCGGTGCGCCGCGCATCGTGCCCTTCGGCCCGGTGATGGTGGCCCCCGTCATCATGGCATTCGGCACGCCCGAACAGCAGCGCCGCCACCTGCCGGGAATCATGAGCGGGGACGTGTGGTGGAGCCAGGGTTATAGCGAGCCGGGCTCGGGTTCGGACCTCGCCTCGCTCCAATGCAAGGCGCAGCGGCGCGGCGACTACTACATCGTGAACGGCCAGAAGACCTGGACCACGCTGGCGCAATACGGCCACTGGATCTTCTGCCTGGTTCGCACCAGCAACGAGGGCAAACCGCAGAGCGGCATCTCCTTCCTCTTGATCGACATGAAAAGCCCCGGCATCAGCGTGCGCCCGATCGTCACGCTCGACGGCGGCGTCGAGGTCAATGAAGTCTGGTTCGACAGCGTCGAAGTGCCCGCCGACAACCTGGTGGGCGAAGAGAACAAGGGCTGGACCTATGCCAAGTACCTGCTCGCGCATGAACGCACGGGCATCGGCGACGTGAACCGCGCCAAGCGCGAACTCGAGCGCCTGAAACGCATCGCCCGCGCCGAGGGCCTGTACGAAGACGGGCGTTTTCGCGATCAGATCGCCTTGCTCGAGGTCGACGTGGTGGCCCTCGAGATGCTGATCCTGCGCGTGATCTCGGCTGAAAAGAGCGGCAGACAAAGCCTGGACGTCGCCGGCCTGCTCAAGATCCGTGGCAGCGAAATCCAGCAGCGCTACACCGAACTGATGATGCTCGCCGGCGGGCCGTTTTGCGTGCCCTTCATTCGCGAGGCCATGGCCGCGGGCTGGCAGGGCGATTTCTTCGGCGCCGCTCACTGCGCACCGCTGGCGGGCACCTATTTCAACTACCGCAAGACGACGATCTACGGCGGCAGCAACGAGGTTCAGAGAAATATCGTGGCGCAGACGGTGCTCGGGAGCTGAGATGGATTTCGATTTCACGGATGAGCAGAACTCGCTGCGCGACGCCGTTGCGCGCTGGGTCGAAAAGGGTTTCACGTTCGAACGGCGCCATGCCATCGCCAAGTCCGGCGGGGCGACACGCACCGTCTACGCCGAACTCGCCGAACTCGGACTGACCGGGCTGGCGGTTGCGCCGGGCCACGGCGGCATGGGCTTCGGTGCGATCGAAGCCATGGTGGTGTGCGAGGAACTCGGCCGAGGCCTGGTCAACGCCCCCTATGCGCAAGGCGCATTGATGGCGCCCTTGCTGCTCTGCGCGGCGCCGTCCGCGCTGCAAGCGAAGTGGCTGCCCAAGATCGCCGCCGGCTCGGCCCTGGTGGTGCTGGCGCACCAGGAACGCGCCGCGCGCTACCGCTTGAATCATGTCCAGACGCGCGCCGTGCACGCGGGCGGCGCCTGGACCTTGAGCGGCGCGAAGAGCGTGGTCCCGGCGGGCGACGAGGCCGACGCCTGGATCGTCCCGGCGCGCATCTCGGGCGCCGCGGACGACGCCGCCGGCATCGGCGCGTTCCTCGTCGAAAAGGGCGTTCCCGGCGTGACGCTGCACGGCTTTCCCACGCAAGACGGTGCGCGCGCTGCCCAGCTCGATCTCGAGGCGACGCCGGCCACCCTGATTGCCACGGACGGCCTGGTCCTGCTCGAACACGGCGTCGATGCCGGCATCGCTGCGCAGTGCGCCGAAGGCGTGGGGGCGATGGACAAACTGCTCGCCGTGACCGTGGAGTACATGAACACGCGCAAACAGTTCGGCGTGCCGATCGCCAGCTTCCAGGCCTTGCGCCACCGCGTCGCCGACGTGAAGATGCAGCTCGAATTGGCACGCTCCATGAGCTACTTCGCGAGCCTGAAGATGGGCGAGCCGGCCGCCGCGCGGCGCCGCGCGCTGGCCCAGGCGAAGCTGCAACTCGGGGCCTCGATGCGCTTCGTCGGCCAGCAATGCATCCAGATGCACGGCGGCATCGGCGTCACCGACGAGTACATCGCGAGCCACTATTTCAAGCGCCTCACCGTGATGGAATTGACGTTCGGCGACACCCTGCACCAGCTCGGCGAAGTCAGCTCGCGCATGCTCGACAGCGCAGGCGTCTTTGCCTGAGCACCGGCTCGATCGCCCTCGAGCAACCCGACCACCATGTCATCCATGCGACGCCTTCTCACCCTGTCCAGCCTGGCCCTCATCGCGGTGGCGGGCGCGGCTTGCGGCCCCAAGCCCGAATCACCCAAGCCCTATGACGAAACCGCAGACGCGCGCGCCGAACTCAACCTGGCCTTGCAGCAGGCGAAGGCGCGGTCCAAACGCGTCCTCGTGGTCTACGGTGCGAATTGGTGCGCCGACTGCCAGGCCCTGGCCAGGCTGATGGCCAAAGGAGCGCTCGCCGAACATATCGCGCAGCGCTATGTCGTGACCAAGGTCGACGTCGGCGACTTCAATAAAAACCTCGACCTGGCGCGCGCCATGGGCAATGCCACGAAGAAGGGCATCCCGGCGCTCGCCGTGCTCGCGGCGGACGGCAGCTTTGTGCGCGCGACCCAGGCCGGCGAACTCGCCAGTGCACGCCGCATGGGCGACACCCAGGTGCTGGCCGTACTCGACGCCTTGGCCGCACCGGTCAAGCCCTAGCCGCGGCGTCAGGCAAACGGCCTCGTTCGAGCCCCGATTCCATGTCGATCACGGCCGTCTCCGGGCTGCGCGTCGGCCACTTCACCGATTCGCGCCGGCCGAGCGGCTGCACCGTCGTCTTGGCCCCCGAAGGCACGCTCGGCGGGGTCGACGTGCGCGGCGCTTCGCCGGGGACACGCGAGACCGAGTTGCTGTCGCCGCTCAATGCCGTGCAATGCGTGCACGCCGTCTTGCTCGCCGGGGGCAGCGCTTTCGGGCTCGATGCGGCCGGCGGCGTGATGCGCTGGCTCGAAGAGCAAGGCATCGGCATTCGTGTCGGCAGCGATGTGTCGGGCGCGGCGCTTCGTGTGCCCATCGTTCCTGCGGCGATTCTGTTCGACCTGCACGTCGGCGATGGGCGAATTCGCCCCGACGCGAACGCCGGCTATGCCGCTTGCCAGGCCGCCACAGCGGCAGCTCCGGCTGAAGGCAACTTCGGCGCCGGCGCGGGCGCGTCGGTGGGCAAGCTGTTCGGCATGGAGCGCGCCATGCGCGGCGGCATCGGCAGCGCAGCGATCCAGGTCGGTGGCATCAGCGTCGGCGCCCTGATCGCCGTGAACGCGGTGGGCGACGTGGTCGACCCTGCCACCGGCAGCGTGATCGCCGGCGCGCGCAGCGCCGACGGCGCGTCCCTGCTCGACACGATGGCGGCCTTGCGGCGCGGCGAGTTGCCCAGCGCAGCGCAGATGGGTCAAGCGACGACGATCGGTGTGATTGCCACCGACGCGCGGCTCGACAAAGCCGGCGCGAACAAACTCGCGCAAATGGCGCACGACGGGCTGGCGCGTTGCATTCGTCCGGTGCACACCCAGGTCGACGGCGACACCCTGTTCGCTCTGGCGACCGGCGGCAGCGGCCAGGCCGCCAGCTTGACCCTGCTCGGTGCCTTGGCCGCTGAGGTGACTGCAATGGCCGTGTTGCGCGCCGTGCGCGCCGCCACCACGCTCGAAGCCCAGGGGCTGCCCCGATTGCCGGCGGCGCGCGACCTGGCCACACTGCGCGTCCCCAAGCCTTGAGGCGGACCCTCATGACGATTCGTTTCGCGCGCCGCGTACTGCTGGCCGCGGCGGCGCTGCTGCTCGCCGGATGCGCCTCGAGCCCGGCCGGCGACACCCACCCGCCCATCGTCTTCGTGCATGGCAATGGCGACAGCGCCGCGCTCTGGCACAGCACCGTGTGGCGCTTCGAATCGAACGGCTGGCCGCGCGAGCGCCTGCACGCCATCGACCTGCCTTACCCCTTGGCGCGCGACGCCGACGACAAGCCCCAGGAGGGCCGCACCTCGAGCGCCGAGCACATGCAGTTCCTGAGCGCCGAGGTCGACCGGGTCTTGCGCCGAACCGGCCAAACGCGCGTCGTGCTGATGGGCAATTCGCGCGGCGGTTATGCCATCCGCAACTACATCGCCAACGGCGGCGGCGCGGCCAAGGTCTCGCACGCCATTCTCGGCGGCGTGCCCAACCACGGTGTGTGGGCAAGTACGACCTTCCGCCCCAACAGCGAGTTCAACGGGACGGGGCCCTTCCTCAGCGCGCTGAACAGCTTGCCCGGCGAAATCACGGCTGGCGTGAAGTGGCTGACGGTTCGCTCCGATTCGAACGACAAATTCGCCCAGCCCGATGGTGTGTGGATCGGCGCGAAAGGAACGCCCACCCATGTCGGCTTCGACGGGCCCGAACTGAAGGGCGCGCAGAACCTGGTGATCGCCGGCATCGATCACCGCGAGACATCGTTCAGCCCCAAGGCCTTTGCAGCGGCGTATTCCTTCATCACCGGGCGCGAGCCCGCCACGCTGGCGGTGAGCGCCGAGTCGCAGGTAACGCTGTCCGGAAAAGTGAGCGGCATGGGCCTGGCGAACCGCGCGGGCACGGGCAATTTCGCGAACAACCTCGCCCTGGCCGGCACCGAAGTCGAGGTCTACGCTGTCGACCCCGAAAGCGGTGAACGTCTGGGCACGGCCCTGACCCGCCAGAAGGTCGGCGCCGACGGCCTTTGGGGGCCGTTGACCACGACCCCCAAGACGGCCCTGGAGTTCCAGGTCAGCGCCGCTGACTTCGCGACCACGCACATTTATCGCTCGGCGTTCGCGCGTTCGTCGAATCTCGTGCACTTGCGCGCTGAGCGAATCTCGCAGGCGGACCGCGACGCCGCGGCCCTCGTGACCCTGACGCGCCCGCGCGGCTACTTCGGCGTGCCGCGCGACCGAATATCACTCGATGCCAAGAGACCACCGGAGGGCATCCCCACCGGGGTGGCAGGCGTTTCGGTGGCGCGAGCGCGCTTGCCCGATGCGACGCCGCGCGCCGTGCGCGCCGAGTTCAACGGCGAGCGCATCGTCGGCCGCACCTGGCCGGTCAGCGGCAACCACGTGGTGTTGCTGGAGCTGCACGATTGACGCTGCGCATGAGCCTGGCCCAGGTCTTGTTCTCGCAAGGCTTCGGAACCCGGCGTGAATGCCAGGGCCTGATCGCCTCAGGCCAGGTGAACATCGACGGGCGCTGCTGCGACGACCCCCTGCAGCAGTTCGACACCGCAGGCCTGACTTTTCGCGTGCGCGGAGTCGACTGGCCGTACCGCGAACACGCCTTGATCGTGCTGCACAAGCCGCAGGGCTATGAATGTTCGCAACAGCCGCGCCATCACCCCAGTGTCTACAGCCTCTTGCCCGAGCCGCTGCGCCGGCGCGACGTGCAAGCCATCGGCCGGCTCGACGCCGACACCACGGGCCTGTTGCTGTTCAGCGACGACGGCGCCCTGGTCCACCGCTTGACCTCGCCCAGGCAGCATATTCCCAAGGTCTACGAAGCCATCTGCAAACACCCCGTCGATCAGGCGCAGGCGCAACGCCTGCGCGACGGCGTGATGCTGCACGGTGAGACAGACCCGGTGCGCGCCGCCGCCTGCGAGCTGAGCGGCGCGAACCAGCTGCGACTGAGCCTGCTCGAGGGCAAATACCATCAGGTCAAACGCATGATTGCGGCCGTGGGCAACCGCGTTGAGAGCCTGCATCGCTGCAGTTTCGGCGCGCTCGCCCTGCCCGCCGATCTGGGCAGCGGGCACTGGCGCTGGCTGGACGGGCCGCATCTGCTGGCCGCCGAACCCGTCGTGGCGCGCCGCCGATAATGCGGCGAATGCGAGTTTTTCGAGGCACCCACCACCGCGAAATCGCTTCCGCCTGCGCCCTCACGATCGGCAATTTCGACGGCGTGCACCGCGGCCACCAGGCCATGCTCGCCCTGCTGCGCTCCGAGGCCCGGCACCGCGGCCTGCCCTCCTGCGTGATGACCTTCGAGCCGCACCCGCGCGATTATTTCGCGGCACTCGCGGGCAAGGCAGAGCTGGCGCCGGCGCGCATTGCAACCCTGCGCGACAAGCTCAGCGAACTGGAGCGCTGCGGCATCGACCAGGCCGTGGTGATGCGTTTCGACGCCCGTTTCGCGGCGCAGTCGCCGCAGGCTTTCATCGACGAGGTCCTGTGCCGCGGCCTGGGCGCGAAGCTGGTGCTGGTGGGCGACGACTTCCGCTTCGGCGTGAAACGCGCGGGCGACTACGCCATGTTGGACGGCGCAGGCCGCAGCTGCGGTTTCGACGTGGCGCGCATGAACAGTTTCGAGGTGCACGGGGCGCGCGTCTCGAGCTCGAGCGTGCGCGAAGCGCTGCGCAGCGGCGACATGGCGCGCGCCGCAGCCCTGCTCGGCCGGCCCTATAGCATCAGCGGCCATGTCGTGCACGGGCGCAAGCTCGGGCGCAGGCTGGGGGAAAGCGCGCCTGGCCGTGGCGACGGGTTTCGCACCTTGAATCTGCATTTCTCGCACCCCAAACCGGCCGCCTTGGGCATCTTCGCGGTGCGCACCTATGGCCTCACCGATGCACCCCTGGATGGCGTGGCCAACCTCGGCCAGCGCCCGACGGTGGACGACAGCGGGCGCGTCGTGCTCGAGGTGTATTGCCTGGACTGGCCCGCGGCCCTGGGCGCGGAAGGGGGCTACGCTAAACTCGTGCGCGTGGAACTGCTGCACAAACTTCGCGACGAAGCCCGCTACGGCGGGCTGGCGGAGCTGACGGCTGCGATTCGCCAGGACGTCGACGACGCGCGCGCCTTCCTCGCCGCGCATGCGCAAACGCACGCGAAAACCGGCCGGCAAACCACGCGCGACCGAATTTGACACGCGGCGTTATCCCGGCGCACGGGTGTCATCCCGGCGCAGGCCGGGATTCACGGATCGAAACGTCTCTGCCTGCCCTCAATGGATCCCGGCCTTCGCCGGGACGACGCTCAGCCCAGGACCGCCATGGCCAGCCCGCCCCCTAACGCCAGCGCCGCCGCACCGGCAGCCGCCACCGACTACCGCTCCACCCTGAACCTGCCCGACACGCCGTTTCCGATGCGCGGCGACTTGCCGAAGCGCGAGCCGGCCTGGGCCAAGGCCTGGGACGAGCAGGGCCTGTACCAACGGCTGCGCGACGCGCGCCAAGGCGCGCCGCTGTTCGTCCTGCACGACGGCCCGCCCTATGCGAATGGCCAGATCCACATGGGCCACGCCGTCAACAAGATCCTCAAAGACATGATCGTCAAGGCGCGCCAGCTCGCCGGCTACGACGCGCACTACGTGCCGGGCTGGGACTGCCATGGCCTGCCGATCGAAAACGCCATCGAAAAACTGCATGGCCGCCATCTGAGCCGCGATCAGATGCAGGCCCGGAGCCGTGCCTTCGCCACCGAGCAGATCAGCCAGCAGATGGCCGACTTCAAGCGCCTGGGTGTTCTGGGCGACTGGGAGCACCCCTACCGCACGATGGACTTCGCCAACGAAGCCGGCGAGATCCGTGCGTTCAAGCGCGTGGTGGAGCGCGGTTTCGTCTATCGCGGCCTCAAACCCGTGTACTGGTGTTTCGATTGCGGCTCGTCGCTCGCCGAATTCGAGATCGAATACGCCGACCGGCAGAGCACGGCCGTCGACGTCGGCTTCCTGTGCGCCGAGCCTGCCAAGCTCGCCGCTGCCTTCGGTGTGCAGGCGCTGGCGAAAGACGCGTTCGCCGTGATCTGGACGACGACCGCATGGACCTTGCCCGCGAACCAGGCGCTGAACCTGAACCCGGCGCTCGAATATGCCCTGGTCGACACCGACCGTGGCCTGCTCGTGCTCGCGGCGAGCCTGGTCGAAAAATGCCTGCTTCGCTACCAGCTGGCCGGCAGCGTGCTCGCGACCACGCCCGGCGAAAAGCTCGACGCGCTGAATTTCCACCATCCGCTGGCGCATGTCGACAAGGGCTATGCGCGCGTGAGCCCCGTCTACCTTGCCGACTACGCCACCGCCGAGGACGGCACCGGCATCGTGCACTCGTCACCTGCCTACGGCCTGGACGACTTCAACTCCTGTGTCGCGCATGGATTGCAGCTCGACGACATCCTCAGCCCGGTGCAGGGCGATGGCGCGTATGCGGCCGACTTCGCCCTGTTCGGCGGCGCCAATATCTGGAAGGCAGTGCCACGCATCGTCGATGCCTTGCGCAACGCCGGCCGGCTCTTCGCCACGCAGACCATCACGCACAGCTACCCGCATTGCTGGCGCCACAAGTCGCCGGTGATCTATCGCGCCACAGCGCAATGGTTCATTCGCATGGACGAGGGGGTGGGCGTCTTCACCAAAGACAAAGCGGGCAAGACGCTGCGCCAACTCGCTCTCGACGCGATCGAGCAGACCAGCTTTTACCCGGAGAACGGCAGGGCGCGCTTGCGCGACATGATCGCGAACCGCCCCGATTGGTGCATCAGCCGGCAACGCAGCTGGGGCGTACCCCTGCCCTTCTTTCTGCACAAGGACAGCGGCGAACTGCATCCACGGACCATGGAGATCCTCGACCAGGCGGCGGCGATCGTCGACCAGGCAGGCGTCGAAGCCTGGAGCCGCGCCAGCACTGAGCAAATCCTGGGCGCAGCCGACGCCGCGCACTACACCAAGAGCAGTGACATGCTGGAGGTCTGGTTCGATTCGGGCTCGACCTTCATGCACGTGCTGCGCGGCACGCACCGCGGCCCCGCAGAGCGTCCGGGCCACCACGCGCAGGGCCCGGAAGCCGACCTCTACCTCGAAGGCCACGATCAGCACCGCGGCTGGTTCCACTCGTCCCTGCTGATCGCCTGCGCGCTCGAAGACCGCGCGCCGTATCGCAGCTTGCTGACGCATGGTTTCACGGTCGATGCCCAAGGCCGCAAGATGAGCAAGAGCCTGGGCAATGGCATCGACCCGCAGGACGTGAGTCGAAAACTCGGCGCCGAGGTCATCCGCCTGTGGGTCGCGGCGAGCGACTATTCGGGCGACATCGCCGGCGACGACAAGATTCTCGCGCGCGTCGTCGATGCCTACCGGCGCATCCGCAACACGCTGCGATTCCTGCTCGCCAACACCAGCGACTTCGATGCTGCGAAAGACGCCGTGCCGCCTGCGCAGATGCTCGAAATCGACCGCTATGCGCTGGCACGCGCGGCGCAGCTGCAGGTCGAGATCGTGGGCCGGCTCAATCCGGCAAACGGCGTGTTCAGCGGCGGCCACTACGGCATCTACGAGTTCCACCCGGTCGTCGCGAAATTGCAGCTCTACTGCTCGGAAGACCTCGGGGCGTTCTACCTCGACATTTTGAAAGACCGCCTCTACACCACGGCGCCGAAGTCACCGGCGCGGCGCTCGGCGCAGACCGCGCTGTGGCACATCACCCAGGCGATGCTGCGCTGGATGGCGCCTTTTCTCAGCTTCACGGCCGAAGAGGCGTGGCGCGCGTTCGCACCCGGTGAGTCGGTGTCGATCTTCACGCAGACCTATTGGTCTCTGCCCGAGGCTGACCCGGCACTGCTGGCGAAATGGCAGCGCATCCGTGAAATTCGGGACCTTGCGAACAAGGAAATCGAAGCCGTGCGAAGCACGGGGCAACTCGGCTCTTCGCTGCAGGCCGAAGTCGCGCTGGGCGTCGATGCGGCTGATTTCGCCTTGCTCCAGACTCTCGGCGACGATCTGAAGTTCATCACCATCACCTCGGGCGCGACCCTGACCCCAGCCGCGAAACTCGGTGTTCGAGTCACGCCATCGAGCCAGCGCAAATGCGAACGCTGCTGGCACTATCGAGACGACGTCGGCCACGACGGCGCGCACCCGACGATCTGCCGGCGCTGTACAGTGAATCTGTTCGGCACGGGCGAAACGCGAAAAGTTGCATGAGCATGGCCTCGACCAATGCCCCCCTGCTGCCCTGGCTGGCCATCGCCACCCTCATCGTCATCGCCGACCAGATCACCAAGACCCTGATCATCGGCAGCTTCGAGCATGGCGACAGCCACAGCGTCACCTCGTTCTTCAACGTCGTTCGCGTGCACAACAGCGGCGCGGCGTTTTCCTTCCTCGCCGGCGCATCGGGCTGGCAGCGCTGGTTTTTCATCGGCCTGGGCGGGGCGGCGGCGGTCTTCATCGTCTGGATGCTGCGCAACCATTCCGGCCAGCGCCTGTTCAGCGCTGCGCTGGCCCTTATCCTGGGTGGGGCCATCGGCAACGTCATCGACCGCATGCTGCACGGCTATGTGGTCGACTTCATCCAGGTCCACTACGCCGGCTGGTATTTCCCGTCGTTCAATGTCGCCGACAGCGCCATCAGCGTCGGCGCGGCCTGCCTGATCATCGACGAAATCCTGCGCGTGCGGCGCTCGCCTTAGTGCGTCTTGTTCAGCGTTGCGTTGGCGGTGGCGCGCTTGCGCAGAGCACTCGCCGCCCGGCGCTCAGCGCGGCGCAGCGTGATCGTGGGAGTGTTCGTGGCCATGCGCGTGGGCGTGGCCTGGCTCGTCGGCGTGGCCATGGTGGTCGCGCGCCGCCGGCGTTTCGGCCTCGGCGTAGCCCAGCATCACGGCTTCGATGAGCTTGCGCAGCGGGTCTTCCTGCAGGGCCACATGGCCGGCCAGGAATCCGGCGAGCCGCGCCAGCACGAGTGACTGCATCGCCAGGCGCGCATAGGCCAGGCCACCTTCCTGCGTGTCGACGTCGCCGGCGCAGCGCCGCAGCGTGTCGGCGAAGAGTCGGTCCAGGTAGGCGTTGAGGGCGTCTCCGCCCGCCGGGTGCCGCTCCAACAAAGCCAGGCTGTGCACCTGGAAGCGCTGCACCAGATCGGCTTCGAAGCGATCTTCTTCGTCGAGGTCGCCGCACATGCTCAAAACCCCTGGGCGTGCTCGAGCTGCTCGAACCAGTCGAAGCCCATCGGCTTGACGATGCGGCTGTTCATGACGACGATGCGCGCCTCGTTCGCCGGGTCGGCATTGAAGTGGCGGTGCGCACAGTAGGGCGGGATGTAGACAAAGTCGCCCTGGCTCCACTCGAAGCGCTTGGGCGTCTCGTCCCAGGAGAACTCCATCTCGTCCTTGCAGTCGAAGCGCACGTCCCAGTGCAGGTCGTAGCCGCTGCCCTGGACCACGAAAAAGATCTCCTCGCTCAAGTGCCGGTGCTTGCCGCTGGCCATGCCGGGCGGCAGGAACTGCATGTAGATGTCCAGGCAGCACTCCTTGGTATGCATCTGCTCGTGGACGATGTGCTTGATCAGACCGTCGGGCGAGCGCTCGAACGGCATCTGGTCGGCCTTGACGACATTGACGCGCTTCTTGTAGTCGCCGCGAAACTGCTGCGAAGCTTTCAGCGCCGTGGCGTAGAAGTCGGCCTGCCGCGTTTGTGCATGGGCGCGTGCGTGTTCAATCTTGTCGACGATGCTGCTCATTGGGCTTCCTTCAAAGATGCGCCGGGGGGCTGTAGTCCGCCTGGCCGGGAGCCGGGTCTTTGGGCGGATAGCTCACCACCTTCTGGAACAGCATGTGCATGAACAGGAACAGCGGCTTGGCCTTCATGATCAGCACGATCGATTCGTCGTCGGGATCGTCGTTGAAGTGCTGGTGCACGCAGCCGTTCTCGACGATCAGGGCATCGCCGGCCTCCCAGTCCAGGCGCTTGCCGTCGTGCACGTCGTGGCCCTTGCCCTTGAGCACGAAGAACACGGCGCTGTTCATGTGGCCGTGCTTCTGGCCGTAACCGCCGGGGGCGTAGACGTCCAGATGCGCCTCGATCGACTGCGCCACCTTGACGGACTGCGGGTTGATGATCTTCTTGCCGAAGTTCTGTGGCCCACCCTTCCACTTCCAGTCCTTGGAGCGGTACACGCGCGGCTGGCTGAACAGCTCGTGCACCAGCTCGCCATAGGTGCCTTCGAGGGCGCGCACGAAGACGCGCTTCTTCGTCCAACGCTCCCACACGGCCGCGTCGGCGGGCGGGGCAGTGGTGTCGTTCGCGTCTTGCATGCAGTCTCTCCGGCTGGGGCGTTGCAGGAAAAGGTGGGCCGGGCGAGTCTAGCGCAGGTCCTCGCCCGGTTCATTCGGAGGGAACGTCGGTTCATATAGAGGAACCGTAGAATGCCTCGCGACGGCAACCCGGAGACCATCGACATGAAACTCACTTCGAGCCTGTGCGCTGTGGCGGCGCTGGCGCTGCTGGCAAGCCCCGTCCAGGCGCAATCGCCCTACCCGCAAAACCGCGTCACCCTGGTCACCCATTCCAGCCCCGGCGGCGGCACCGATGTGTTCTTGCGCGAATTGACCAAACACCTCGCGCCGCTGATGGGCACGAGCTTCTCGGTCGAGAACGTGCGCGGCGGCAGCGGTGCGACGGCGGTGGCGAAAGTCGCCGGCAGCGCCCCGAACGGCGCCATGTTCTACGGCACGACACCGACCTATATCCAGACCACGCTGTTGTCCAAGCCGGCGGTGGGCTACGACGGCCTGGACCCGATCGCCATCGTCTTCATCGACCCCGAGGTCATCTACACGCGTTCCGAGTCGCCCTTCAAGACGCTCGCCGATGTCATCAACTACGCCAAGGCGAACCCGGGCAAGAGCCGCTGGGGAGCGTCGAATCCGGCGTCGCTGGAGCGCCTGGCGCTGGAGCGGCTGGCGCGCAGCACCGGCGTCAAAGCACCCATCGTCAGCCACGAAGGCGGCGGCGACCAGATGATCGGCGTGCTCAACGGCACCTATGACATCGGCATCGGCGAAATCCAGGAACTGCGCGGCCAGCTCGACGCCGGCAAGGTTCGACTGCTCGCCACGCTGTCCGAGCAGCGCCTGGACGGCTTGGGCGACCTGCCCACGGCGAAGGAGCAGGGTTTCGACGTCGTGGTCACCAAGTTCCGCGGCCTGGCCGGGCCCAAGGGCCTGAGCGACGAGATCGCCAAAGCCTGGGAAGACGCGCTGCGCAAGGCGATTGCCTCGCCCGAGTACAAGGCGCAGTACACCAAGGAACACCTGATGCCGATGGTGCTGGGCCGCGCCGAGGCGCGCAGGTTCACTGCCGGGTTCGCCAAAGAGGTCACCGAGTCGCTCAAAGAGCTGGGCATCATCAAGTGAGCCGCGCTCTGAACGACTCGCAGCGCGACTTGCTGCTCGGCGCCGTCGCCGGCGCCTTTGCAGTCCTCTACATCGGCGCGAGCCGCGCCATCGAGGACAGCCTGCTCGCCGACGCGGTGGGCGCCGGCGGGGTGCCGCAGGCGGTGGGATTGGCTTTGTTGCTGGCGGCGCTGGCCCTGCTCGTCAAGTCCTGGCTCGAACGCACGGCTGCGCCGCCATCGAGCGCCAGGGCGCAAGCCGATGCGCCGCCGACCGCCGCCGCGCCAGCCCAGCCCCGCCTGCGGCTCAGCGCCGCCCTGGTGGCCCTGCTGGTGGCGTATGCGCTGCTCTTGCCGTGGCTGGGCTACATCTTGTCGGTCAGCCTGTTCGTGCTGGGCGTCGCCCTGCTGGCCGGCGCGCCCCGGCGTTCGCCACTGGCCTGGTGCACGGCGCTGTCGGGCGTGTCCTTGTGGGCGATGTTCGATCTGGCGCTGCAAATACGCATGCCCATGGGCTGGCTGTTCTCCTGATTTCAGCGCGGCGCCGCTCGCGACCCAGCGCCCGTGCCATGGACGCATTGCTTCAGTCGTTGAGCAATATGGCCTCGGGCTGGATCATCGTCGCCGCGTTCGGCGGCGTGCTGTGGGGCACCTTCGGCGGCGCCTTGCCCGGCATCTCGCCATCGATCGCGATGGCCCTGCTCTTGCCCTTCACGGTCGGCATGGACCCGACCACGGCGCTCGTCCTGCTCGCCAGCGTCTATGTCGGCGCCGAATACGGCGGCTCGATTCCGGCCATCCTGATCCGCACCCCCGGCACGAATGCGGCCGCAGCCACTGTCATCGACGGCTATGCCATGGCGCAGCAAGGCCGGGCCGGCGAGGCGCTGGGCATCTCGCTGATGTCGGGCTTGATCGGCGGCCTGCTGGGGCTGGCGGTGCTGGTGCTGGCCACGCAGAGCCTGGCCGAGATCGCCCTGGCATTCACGCCGGCGGCGTATTTTTCGCTGGGCATCTTCGGTCTGTCGGTGATCGCCGGGCTGTCGGGAGGCTCGGTGCTGAAAGGCGCGATGGCCGCCCTGCTGGGTTTGATGATGGCTTTCATCGGCAGCGACCCGGTCTCGGGCGTGCCGCGCTTCACCTTCGGTTCGGCCGATCTGCTTGGCGGCGTGAAGCCGATCCTGATCATGGTCGGCTTGTTCGCCGTGACCGAGATGCTGGTGCAGATCGGCGAACCCGCCTGGGCCAAGGCGGTCCAGTCGCAAGCCCGGTTGAAACTGCCGAACTGGGCGATGAGCAAGCGCCTGTTCAAGCCCCAGGCGATCGGCGCCGTGATCGGCACGGTCGAGGGCGTCACGCCGGGGGCCGGCGGCACGATTGCGGCGTTCATGGCCTATTCGGAGGCCAAGCGCTGGTCCAAGCACCCCGAAGAGTTCGGCCAGGGTTCACCCGAGGGCATTGCCGCGCCCGAGTCGGCGAATAACGTCGTCACCGCCACCGCCCTCGTGCCGCTGCTGAGCCTGGGCATCCCGGGTTCGAACTCGGCGGCGATCCTGCTCGGCGGCTTTCTGATTCACGGCCTTCAGCCCGGGCCGATGCTCTTCGTCAAGGCGCCCGAAGTCGTGTACGGCCTGTACGGCGGCCTGTTCATCGCCAATATCGCCATGTTGCTCATCGGCCTGGTGATTCTGGCGCCGTGCATCTGGCTCGTGAACCGGCCCAAGCCCTACTTGATTGCCTTCATCCTGGCCCTGGTGATGTCGGGCGTGTACGCGATCCACCAAAGCCCGTTCGAGTTGCTGCTGGTGATCGGCGTGGGCGTGCTCGGCTACGCGATGCGGCTCGTGAAAATGCCGGTGCTGCCGATGGTGCTGGGCCTGGTCCTGGGTTATATGGTCGAGTCGAACTACCGGCGCAGCCTGCTGATCTCCAGCGGCGATCCGATGATCTTCCTCACCGACAAGGTGTCGCTCGCCTTGCTGGTCCTGGCCGTCTTGCTCGGCAGCTACACCCTGTGGAAGGAAATCAAGCAAGCTCAGGAACCGGGCCCTGCGCGCTGAAAGACTTCTTCACCCGGCGTGCGGTCACCGACCTCGAGAGATACCGGGTGCGCCGCCAGCGCACCCCTGGCGCGCGGCGCCTACCGCGGGGCGCCCCCAATGCCCAAGGGCCACGCCTTGCCTTAGGATGCATTCTTTCCCGGGCGCTGGGCCCGGAGAAACGAGCGACGCGGCTTCGCGATCCATGCACAACCAGGAGTGAGCAGCATGTTCAGACTACCGATTCGAGCGGCATTGACCGCAGCCGTGGCCGGGCTTGCCATCGGCATGGCGCCGGCAGCCCAGGCGGCGCCGGAGTTCGTCTTCAAGCTGCACCATTTGCTGGGTGCGAAGGCGCCCGCGCAGACCAAGATGCTCGAGCCCTGGGTGGAGCAGGTCGAAAAGAACTCCGGCGGGCGCGTCAAGATCGACATCTATCCGGCGATGTCGCTGGGCGGCCAGCCGCCGCAATTGATTCGCCAGGCGCGTGACGGCGTCGTCGACATCGTCTGGACGGTCAACGGCTACACGCCGGGCCTGTTCCCGCGCTCCGAGGTGTTCGAACTGCCGTTCATCCACACCAACGATCCGGGGGCGACCTCACGCGCGATGTACGACATGTTCAAGAGCGACCTGGCGGCCGAATACGAAGGCGTGGAGGTGATGTTCCTGCATGTGCACGCCGGCCAGGGAATCCAGATGGTCGACAAGCTGGTGCGCAAGCCAGCGGATATGGCGGGCCTGAAGATGCGCATCCCGTCGCGCACCGGAGCCTGGGTCATCGAGGCGCTTGGCGCCACGCCGGTGGGCATGCCGGTGCCGCAACTGCCGCAGGCGCTGTCCAAGAAGATCGTCGATGGCGCGCTGATTCCCTGGGAGATCATTCCGCCGCTGAAGCTGCAGGACCAGACCGAATACCAGATCGAAGGGCCGAAGAAGACGCGCTTCGGCACCACGACCTTCCAGGTCTCGATGAACAAGGCGCGCTGGGATGGCCTGCCGGCTGACATCAAGAAGGCCTTCCGCGACGCCTCGGGAGCGGACTGGTGGGAGAAAGTCGGCCAGATCTGGGCCGCCAACGACGATGCCGGAATCGCGATCGCCGTGGAGTCGGGCAACAAGCACATCACGCTCACAGCCGAGGAGATCGCCGCATTCCGCACCAAGCTCGAGCCCGTGGTCGACCGCTGGATCGCCGAGGTCAAGGGCAGCGGCATCGACGGCGCGGCACTCGTGGCCAAGGCGCGCAAACTGATAGCGCAGTACTCGAAGTAGGCGGTGGCCGAAACCGCTGAACCCGGCAGCTGGGCGAGATTCCAGAGCCTCGCCCAGCGCCTCATCGAAGGCTGGGCGCTGCTGGGCGGGGTGCTGCTCGTGCTGATCGCGCTGATGAACACCTGGTCGGTGATCTCGCTGGCGGCCCTGGGTTTTCCCATCCCGGGCGACTTCGAAATGGTCGAGATCGGCGTCGCCGTGGCCGCGTTCAGCTTCCTCCCCTACTGCCAGTTGAAGGGAGCCAATGTCACGGCCGACATCTTCACCGCCAAGGCTTCGCCCTGGTGGGTGGCGCTGTTCACCCTGCTCGCCGCGCTGGTGGCGGCGTTCTTCTCGCTATTGCTGCTGTGGCGCATGTCCGACGGGCTGGTCAGCTATCTGCGCTACCAAGAGGTTACGACCATCCTCAACATCCCCTTGTGGACAGCCTTCCCGCCGATTCTCACCTCGCTGGCCCTGCTCGTGCTCGCTGCGGCACTGACACTGCACGATGCGATCGCCGAGATGCGCCGGGCGCATTGATCCAGCCCACCCCTCATGGACCCCCATCTCCTGACCGGCGTCGGCGGCCTGGTCGTCCTGACCGCGCTCATCGCCATTCGCATTCCCATCGCCTACTCGATGATCCTGGTGGGCGGGATCGGCGTGACCATCCTCAACGGGCCGGCGATCTTCATGGCCCAACTCAAGAACCTGGCCTATGCGCAGTTCGCGATCTACGACCTGTCCGTCGTGCCGATGTTCGTGCTGATGGGCGCCATCGCGACGCGCGCCGGGCTGTCGCGCGATCTGTTCAGCGCGGCCAACGCCTGGCTGGGCTGGTTGCGCGGCGGCGTCGCGATGGCGGCAATCGCGGCCTGTGCCGGATTCGGCTCGGTCTGCGGATCGTCGCTGGCGACGGCATCGACGATGGGCGCGGTCGCCCTGCCCGAGCTGCGCCGCTACCACTACAAGGGAGCACTGGCCACGGGAACCCTGGCCGCGGGTGGCGTGCTCGGCATCCTGATCCCGCCGTCGATCGTCCTGGTCATCTACGCCATCATCGTCGAGACCAACATCATCACGATGTTCGTGGCTGCCTTTCTGCCGGGCATCCTCGCGGTGATCTTCTTCCTGATCACGATCGCGCTGTACGTCACCCTGTTCCCCGAATCCGGACCGAAAGGCCACGCCGCCAGTCGCGCCGAGTTCATCTCGGCGACGCTGCGCGTCACGCCGGTCCTGGTGATCTTCGCCCTGGTCATCGGCGGCATCTATTTCGGCTTCTTCGATCCCACGCCGGCCGGGGCGGTCGGTGTCGTGCTGGTGGGCATCTTCGGTATCGGCCGCGGGGCGGTGAAGCTGTCCGAGCTGAAATCGGCCCTGCTCGAGACCGCGCGCACCACCGGCATGATCTACCTCATCCTGCTCGGCGCAGAGATGCTGAAGATCTTCATGGCGCGCGGCGGCGTGCCCCAGGCGATGGCGCAGTGGATGGTCCATTCGGGCTTGTCGGCGATGACGGTGCTGGTGATCCTGCTGGTCGCGCTGATCTTTCTGGGTTGCCTGATGGACAGCCTGTCGATGATCCTGCTGGCGATACCGTTCTTCTGGCCGGTCTTGCTCGGCCTCAACGGGGGTGATGGTGTCAGCGCCGCGGACGCCGCCTACGGCATGAACAACGAGGACCTGAAGATCTGGTTCGGCATCCTCGCCCTGATCGTCGTCGAACTGGGACTCATCACGCCGCCGGTGGGGATGAACGTCTTCGTGATCTCGGCCATGGCGCCGGACGTGCCGATGGGCCAGACCTTCCTCGGCGTGATGCCTTTCTTCTTCGCCGAGATCGTCCGGCTCGCGATCCTGGTCGCGTTCCCGGTCATCACCCTCTGGCTGCCGCACGTGCTGGCGGGTTGACCGGCCCGGGCGACGAAGCCTTTGACGCCAGCACGGCCATCAATTCGTTCCACGAATCGACGAACGACGCAGCACCATCGTCCTGCAATTTCGCGGCGAGCGCGTCGATGTCGACTCCGGCCGCCTTGAATTGGCTGAGAACCGCCTCGCAGTCGCCGCCGTCGGCGGGCAGCTGCGCGCCGAGCTTTCCGCGATCTGCGAACGCGAGCAGGGTGCCTTGCGGAATCGTGTTCACCGTGAACGGCGCCGCGAGCGCTTCGACGTACAGCAAGTCGGAGACCATCGGGTCCTTCGTTGCGGTGCTGGCAAAGAGCAAGCGCTGCGGCCGGCCGCCTTCGTTCAGCACGCGCTGGTAGCGCGCCGAGGCCACGAGATCACGGTACGCCCTGTACCCGCGCTGCGCGATGGCGATGCCCAGCCGGTTGCTCAGCGCCGGCGGGACCTTGCCGCTCACCGCCCCATCCCAGCGGCTGATGAACAGCGACGCCACCGAGGCCACGTCGGCCGTCAGCCCGGCCGCGATCCGCCGTTCGACGCCGCGCAGGTACGCCTCGGCCGAGGCGAGATACTGTTCGCGCGAGAACAACAGCGTCACGTTGACCGGCACGCCGGAGAAGATCGCTTCCTCGATCGCCGGCAGGCCTTCGCGGGTGCCCGGAATCTTGATGTAGAGATTGGGCCGCCCGGCGCGCGCGTGCAGGTCGCGCGCCGCCGCCAGTGTGCCGCGGGTGTCGTGCACGAGCAGCGGCGAGACTTCCAGCGACACCCAGCCGTCCACACCGCGCGTGCGCTCGAAGACAGGACGGAACAAGTCGGCGGCCCGGCCGAGGTCATCGAGAGCCAACTCGAAGAACAGTGCCTCGCCCGCCTTGCCGACCTTCGTCTTGCTGGCGATCGCGGCGTCGTAGTCGGCGTGGCCCTTGATCGCCCGGGCGAAGATCGTCGGGTTCGAGGTCAGGCCCGTCAGCGACAACTCGGCGATGTAACGCGCGAGCGTGCCGCTCTCGAGCAGGTCGCGGGTGATGTTGTCGAGCCAGAGACTCTGTCCCAGGTCATGGAGCTGTGCGGTCGCGTTCATCGTATGCGGGCCCGGCTGCCTGTCGAGATGCATTGCGACTGCATCTTCCACCCGGGCAAGGCGTAGGGCATTGCCAGGACTCCGATCACGCTCGGCAATATGCTCGCGACGCTAGTGTTTAATTGCGTAAGTTAACGATAGTGTTTCGAAGCTGCGCCCCTCGGACCTCTCGCTTTCGCCAGACGAATGGCGCGGCCTTTTCGTTGTACGCAGCGGTGAATGCATGTATCGCCCCAA
>JBAQUQ010000357.1:0-1543 GCA_049297615.1 Burkholderiaceae bacterium | reverse complement strand
TGCTGGCGCCGGGCACCTGGGGCTACGACCCGGCTTACAAGAGCGAAAACAGCGACTTCGACCCGGCACGCGCGAAGGCCCTGCTCGACATGTTCGGCTACGTCGACCGCGACAACGACGGCTGGCGTGACCAGCCCGACGGCTCGCCGCTGACGCTGGCATACGCCTCGCAGCCGGACGATATTTCGCGCCAGTTCGACGAAGTGTGGAAGAAGAACATGGACGCGATCGGCATCCGCTTGAAGATCGAGCGCGGCCAATGGCCCGAACAGTTGAAGAAGGCACGCGCCGGTCAGCTCATGGTCTGGCAGCTCGGCTATTCGGCGGCCAGCCCCGATTCGCAGCCCGGCTTCGACATCCTGTACGGCCCCTCTTCGGGCGGGCAGAACCTGGCACGCTTCAGGAACGAACGCTTCGACGAATTGTTTCGCCGCATGGCCGAATTGCCTGACGGGCCGCAGCGCCTTGCCGCGATGCGCGAGGCGCAGAAGATCGTCGACGCCTATGCGCCGCACAAGTACAACGTGCACCGTATCCTCAACGATCTGACGCATCCCTGGCTGCTCGGCTACCGCCGGCCGCCGTTTGGCAGCCAGTTCTGGCAATACGTCGACGTCGACCCGGCGCGGCGCCCGGCGCTGAATTGAGTGCGCAACGATGCGACGCCGCAATCTGCTGAGCGCACCGGCGGCCTTGCTCGCCGGCACGCCGCCGATGCAGCTGCGCGCTGCGGGCGAGCCGCGCAAAGCGGCGACCTTGCGCGTCGCCTTCAACACTGCCGAAACCGGGTTCGACCCGCCGCAGATCGGCGACGTCAATTCGTACACGGTCGCGGCGTGCATCTTCGAGCCCCTGCTCACCTACGACTACGTCGCGCGGCCGGTGAAACTGCGACCGCAGACCGCCGCAGCGCTGCCCGAGATCTCGGCCGACTTCACTCGCTTCACGTTCCGCATCCGTCCGGGGATCTTTTTCGCCGACGATGCGGCGTTTCGCGGCAAGCCGCGCGAACTGATCGCGCAGGACTACGTCTACAGCGTGAAACGCTTCTACGACCCGAAGCTGAACGCCCAGAACGCGTACATCTTCGAAAACGCCAAGGTGCTTGGCCTTTCCGAGCTGCGCCAGGCAGCGCGGCGCGGCAAGGCGGCGTTCGACTACGGCAGCGAAGTCGAAGGCGTTCGCGCGCTCGATCGTTACACGCTCCAGCTTCGGCTGGGCGCACCCAATCCGCGCTTTCACTACAACTTCGCGACGGCGACGACGGGCGCGGTCGCACGCGAGGTCGTGATGGCCTATGGCGACGACATCGCCGCGCATCCGGTGGGCACCGGGCCGTTCAAGCTCGGATCGTGGCGCCGCGCGTCGCGCATCGTGCTGCTGCGCAATCCGGCGTTTCGCGAACAGTTCTTCGAGGGTGAACCCGCACCCGGCGACGCGCACGCCCAGCTCATCGCCGCCGAACTCTCGGGCAGGCGGCTGCCGCTGCTTGAACGCGTCGAGATCAGCGTCATCACCGAGGCGCAGCCGCGCTGGCTGGCGT
>JBAQUQ010000356.1:0-15053 GCA_049297615.1 Burkholderiaceae bacterium | reverse complement strand
ACGAGCTGGGTCTGCGCCGCTGCGCTCGAGGCCCCGGGCTCGGTCTCGGCGCGAAGTTGCTGCTTCAGCGGCGCATCGGCCAGCCCGCCCACCCGCACTGCGGGTGCTGCTGCCTGGCCCAGCATCGCGCCGTAGCAGGCGGCGTTGGACAGGACGTTCTTCACGTAGTCGCGCGTCTCGGCGATCGGAATGATTTCGATCCATCCCGGCGTGTCGTCGTTCGAGCCCTTGCTCCAGCGCCGCGGGCGCGACGGGCCCGCGTTGTACGCCGCCGCCGCGTGCGCGTGCGAGCCGCCGAAACTGTTCAGCACCAGTTTCAAGTAGCGCGCACCGATGCGTACATTCGTCGTCGGGTCGGCGATGTGCTCGCGTTTGTAGGGGATGCGAAAGCGGCTGGCGACCCAGCGCGCCGTGAGCGGCATGACCTGCATCAGGCCGGCAGCGCCGGCCACCGAGCGCGCGCCGGCGCTGAAATTCGATTCCTGGCGAATCACGGCGTAGACGCGCGCGGCGTCGATGTCGGCCTCGCGCGCTGCCGCATCGATCTGCTGGCGGTACGGCGTCGGGAAACGCTGCGCCATGTCGATTTCAGTGCGGGTTCGTTCGCTCGTCGCCATGCACAGGTTCCAGACCTGGGCATCGCAGGCGCGCTGCGCAGCGGCACGCAGCGATCGATCGTTCATGCCGTGAATGGCGTGCTGCCACTCGCTCAGTCCCTCCTCGCGCAAACGCAGTTCGAGCAGGGCCAGGCCACGCGTCAGGCTCGGGTGCTGCTGCGCCTGCGCGCGCTCGGCCTCGCTCAACTCCGGCGGCGCATCGGGCAGGCGGAAGTCGCGGCCGAGCTCCAGGGCAGCGAGCCGGCCGTAATAGTGCAAGCTCCCGGCAATGCTCTCGAACATTTGCCGGGCGGCGCGGCGGTGCGCTTCGCCACCGGCTCCCGCTTCGGCCATGGCCTCGAGGGCACGGGCCTTCCAGTAAGTCCAGGTCGGGTCGGCGCGCTGCGCCTCGCCCATTGCGTCGACGGCTTCGACAATCGCCGGCCAGCGCAGCGTCGAGGTTTCGGCGCGCAAGGCAGCACGCACTTTCCACGCCAGCGCGTCGGGCGTCGCTTCGATCGGCTCCTGGCCCGCCACCGCGGCGGCACGCCGATACCACTCGTGGGCCTGAGGCCGCCCGCCCATGGCGCCTTCCTTGGCGACGACCAGCCATGCAGCGCCGGCGGCGTGCGGCGGCAAGGGCGTTGCTCGCGCATCGGCGAGCGCAGCGGCAGCGGCCGTCGCGCTGCGCGTCGCCAGCCGAACGATCGCCAGCGCCGTCAGCTCGGCTTCGTCGGGTGTCGGGTTGGCGATGCGCCGGGCGAGAAACCGCGTCGGTTGCAGGAACGCCTGACGGACCCGATCCATCTTCAGGCTGCCCAGCAGGGCGATGGCGTGTTGCGCGACGTAGCGCCGGCCCTGTTCGGCGGCCAGGCGTGCGCGCGCCCAGACGTCCTCGCGTGTCAATCGGCCGGCGCGGACCAGGGTGGCCGCCAGCAGGGCGCAGCCATGGTCGGCTTCGCGCTGCGCGAACCACAGTTCGCGCGCGCCGGCGGCAACGTCCTGGCCGGCCGCGTGGCGCTGCAGCAGGGCATAACACTCGACTTCGCGATTGCGCTCCCGATCCCGGTCACGCTCGTCGGCAGCGCGCAGTCGAGGCAGCTCGAGAGCCAGCACCGAGGTGTCGCCACGCTTGCCACGCTCGACGATCCAATCCCTGCGCAGCCTTTGTTCGACCGCCGTGTCGGGCCAGCGCGCATAAAAAGCCTCCAGGTCGGCCTGGCTCGCCTGGCGCAGGCGCAGGCTGAGTTCCCAATAGTCGACCCACATCGCCAGCGGATGCGCTGCCGCTGCGGTGCTCTTGCGCAACGCCGCCAGGCTCGCCCGGTCGCGATGCTGGTAGGCGGCGCGCGCCTTGACGATGGGGTCGTTCGCCGCCGGCACGGCACTTTGCGCGGCGCTCACCAAGGCCAGGCCAGCGAAGCCGGCACTGAACAACACAGCGCCCAAGGCTCGGGCGGCGGCACAAGATCTGAGCCAGGCACGGGAAATCAAAATGGCAGGCATGAGGGCACTCAGGCGGAAATCGCCACCAGCGTCTTCGGCAGTCGCGCCTGTAACTTGCAGGCTGCAAGCGTGAGCAAGGTCACGCCGGCGCGATCCATCGGGTCAGGCTCAGCGTCAGCGCACCGGATCGGCAGCCGTGGTTTGCGCCATATCAAATCGAAACCGCGGGAGTCCGCGGGAAAGGGTAAGCTTGCGTTCTCTCTCCGCTGCCCGCCGACCGTCATGGCATCGACGTCAATCCACCTCATCGCCTGCGCCCTTGCCGCCTGCACAGGCGCAGCGCAAGAGCTCTCGCCGTGACGCGCAGTCTTCTGCGCAGCGTCGCGCGCGGCCTCGTCGGCGTGCTGCTGTTCGCGCAGATGGCGATTGCCTCCTATGCATGCCCGGGTCTCGGAGCAGCCTTGTCGCTCAGCACTCCGATGGCGCCGCTGGGTCAATCGCCAGACGACGCCGGCCCAGGATCGGCCGGCGCCATGGATCCGGCGTCGCCCAATCTCTGCGCCGAGCATTGCCGATACGGCCAGCAGAGCGACCAGGTGCCTAGCATCACCCTGCCGGGGGTGACCCTGACGGCCCTCTACGTCACCACCCTGGTGCCGGTTGCAGCAGTGGCGCCGCGTCGCGCGGCAGCATCGGTCGATGCACTGGTTGCGGCGTCTCGGCCGCACACCATCCTGCACTGCGTTTACCGAATCTGAAGCTCCGGGCCACCCTGCGCTGATCACCCCAAGGGTCGATTCAGTGCCTTGCGCGCGGCGCGCGCGCGGCAGTTGCTGTGTGCCGCGGCGCTTGCGCCACGAAGCCACCTTTCGTCGTCTGGAGATTTCATGGTCACGGTATTCATGCAGCGCGCGTCGCGCGCGTGGCGCGCGCCAGGGCGTTGGGCGCGGGCACTGGCCTGTTGTGCGTGTTATGCGGCCGTCACCGGCCCGGGCGCCCAGGCACAGGCGACGCTGAGTCTCGAACAAGCGCTGCGCCTCGCACAGGACAGGTCACTGCAACTCCCCGCGCAGGACTCCGCCGCTTCCGCCGCGCGCGAGATGGCCCAGGCCGCCGGACAATTGCCCGATCCCGTGTTGAAGGGCGCACTGACCAACTTGCCGATCAATGGGGCCGACCGCTTCAGCCTGACGCGCGATTTCATGACGATGCGCTCGGTCGGCGTGATGCAGGAGTTCACGCGCGAGGGCAAGCGTGCGGCGCGCACGGCGCGCTTCGCCCGCGAGGCCGACGCTGCGAAGGCGGGCCGCGCGGTGGCGCTGGCCGGGCTGCGGCGCGACACGGCGATGGCCTGGCTCGATCGCCACTACAAGGAGCGCATGCTCGAGGTGCTGCAGGCCCAGCGCGCGGAAGCGGCGCTGCAGATCGAGGCCGCGGACTCCGCCTATCGCGGCGGGCGCGGCTCCCAGGCCGATATGTTTTCGGCGCGCTCGGCCGATGCGCAGATCGTCGACCGCATCCGGCAAACCGAGCTGCAAATTGCGACGGCCAGGACCCGGCTCGCGCGCTGGGTCGGAGCGGCCGCCGATCAGGCACTCGCCGCGCCGCCGAGCCTCGGCGCATTGAGCCTGCAGCCCCAACACCTGGAAAGTCAGCTGGTGCACCACCCGGAACTCGCCCTGATGGCCAGGCGCGAGGACATGGCGCGCGCCGAGGCCGATATCGCGATGAGCAACAAGCAGACCGACTGGAGCCTCGAGCTGATGTACAGCCAGCGTGGCCCGGCGTACTCCAATATGGTGTCGATCAATGTCGCCGTCCCGCTGCAATGGGACCCCCAGGAACGGCAAGACCGTGATGTCACCGCCAGGTTGGCGATGGCCGAGCAGATGCGCGCGCTGCGCGAAGAGACGACGCGCGAGCACCTGTCCGAAACCCGCACCTGGCTCCAGGAGTGGCAGAGCAATCGCGACCGGCTGGCGCATTACGACAAGGCACTGATCCCGCTCGCCGGCGAGCGCACGCGTGCCGCTCTTGCCGCCTACCGCGGCGGCAGCGGCGCGCTGGCCGCCGTGCTCGAAGCGCGTCGCATGGAGATCGACATGCGCCTGGACAGGCTGCGCCTCGAGACCGACACCGCCGGCCTGTGGGCGCGGCTCGAATACTTGATCCCGCCCGAGCAAGATGCAGCCGCTTCGGATCGGCCGGCGCACCCACAGCGATGAAAACCAGATCCCTGCTCCTCACCGTCCTGATCGGCGTGCTCGCCGCCGGCACGCTCGGCGCTCTCGGCATCGGCGGCTATGGGCTTTACGCCGCCGTCAAACAGCGCAACTCCGCCGCCGCCGGTGCCACAGCCTCCCCGGAAGCGCCCCCGGCGAGCGCATCGGCCGACGCCGGCGCGATGAGCATCGCCCAGGGAGAAGACGCGACGCGCCGCCACATCACGGCGGGCATCAAGGCGGGCGACCTCGACCCGGCGAACGGCCGACGGGTCCTGTACTACCACGACCCGATGGTGCCGGGCAACAAGTTCGACAAACCCGCCAAGTCGCCCTTCATGGACATGATGCTCGTGCCGGTGTACGGCGGCGACGCCGCCGACGAGGGCAAGGTGAGCGTCAGCCCGCGCATCCAGCAAAACCTAGGCGTGCGCACCGCTGAAGTGATCGAAGGCATGCTGTCGCCACAGGTCGCGGCGGTCGGCAACATCGCCTTCAACGAACGCGACCAGGCCATCGTCCAGGCGCGCGCCACCGGCTATGTGGAGCGACTCTACGTGCGCGCCACGCTCGACCGCGTGGCCCAGGGGCAGGTGCTGGCCGAACTCTACGTGCCCGACTGGATCGCGGCGCAGGAGGAGTTTCTTTCGGTGCGGCGCATGCGGGGAACCGATCTGGAAACCCTCGTCGACGCGGCCCGCCAACGCATGCGCCAGGCCGGCATGAACGAGACGCAGATCGCATTGATCGAGGCCAGCGGCAAGACCCAGCCGCGCATCCGCCTGACCGCGCCGATCAGCGGCGTGATCACCGAACTGATGGTGCGCGAAGGCATGACGGTGATGGCCGGCGCGACGCTGTTTCGCATCAACAGCCTCGCCACGGTGTGGGCCAATGCCGAAGTGCCGGAGAGCCAATCGGCCCTGCTGCGCCCTGGCGCCATGGTGCAGGCGAAGAGCCCGGCCGCGCCCGGTGTCACTTTCAGCGGCCGGGTGCAGGCCATCCTGCCCGAGGTCAACCCCACGACGCGCACCCTGAAGGCGCGCCTCGAATTGGCCAATCCGGGCGGCCGACTCGTCCCGGGAATGTTCGTGCAGATGCAGTTCATGGACACGCGCGAGCAGAAGGCACTGCTCGTGCCCACCGAGGCGGTGATCCAGACCGGCACGCGCATCGTCGTGATGCTCGCCGAGGACAACGGGCGCTTTCGGCCGGTCGAGGTGGAAATCGGCATCGAGAGCGCCGGCCAGACCGAGATCAAGAGCGGCCTGCGCTCCGGTCAGCGCGTCGTGGTGTCGTCGCAGTTCCTGATCGACTCGGAAGCCAGCCTGCGCGGCGTCGAAGCCCGGCTCAATGTGGAACCGCAGCCGGTCGCGGCCGATACCGCGCCGCGCCATCAGAGCCAGGCCAAGGTCGAGAACATCGGGGGCGATGCAGTCACGCTGTCGCACGGCCCTATCCCGTCATTGAAGTGGGGAGCGATGACGATGGACTTCAAGCCTCCGGCCAAAGGCCTGCCGCCCGGCCTGGCGGTGGGTGACCAGGTGAACTTCGAGTTCTACATGGACGCGCAAAGCCTGCCCCAGCTCACCACGCTGTCGATCCTGGCGCCGGCGCCACGCGTGCAAGGCGCGGCCTCCGGGAGCCCGCCATGATCGCCCGGCTGATTCAATGGTCGATCACGAATCGCCTGCTCGTGCTGCTGGCCACCGTGATGCTCAGCGCCTGGGGCGTGCTCTCGGTGCTGAAGACGCCGCTGGACGCACTGCCCGACCTGTCGGACGTGCAGGTCATCATTCGAACCACCTACCCGGGCCAGGCACCGCGCATCGTCGAAAATCAGATCACCTACCCGCTGACGACGACGATGCTGTCGGTGCCGGGGGCGAAGACGGTGCGCGGTTATTCCTTCTTCGGCGACAGCTTCGTCTATGTGCTGTTCGAGGACGGAACCGACTTGTACTGGGCGCGCTCCAGGGTGCTGGAATATCTGAACCAGGTGCAGGCGCGCCTGCCGGCCAATGCCAAGGCACAACTCGGACCCGACGCCACCGGCGTGGGCTGGATCTACCAATACGCCCTGGTGGACCGCAGCGGCCGCAATGACGCGTCGCAACTGCGCGCCCTGCAGGACTGGTTCCTGAAGTTCGAACTGAAATCGGTGCCCAATGTGGCCGAGGTCGCCTCGGTGGGCGGCATGGTGCGCCAATACCAGGTGGTGCTCGACCCCGACAAGCTCGCCGCCTATCGCATCGCCCATACTCAGGTGGTCGAGGCCATCCGCAAGGCCAACCAGGAAAGCGGCGGCTCGGTGCTCGAGCTCGGCGAGGCCGAATACATGGTGCGCGCCTCGGGCTACCTGCAGACGCTCGACGACTTCCGCAAGGTACCCCTGACGAGCACCGCAGCCGGCGTTTCGGTGCGCCTGGGGGACGTGGCGCGAATCCAGATGGGCCCGGAGATGCGGCGCGGCATCGGCGAACTCAATGGCCAGGGCGAAGCCGCCGGCGGCATCGTCGTGATGCGATCCGGCAAGAATGCGCTCGAGGCGATTGCCGCCGTCAAGGCCAAACTCGCGGACTTGCAGGCCAGCCTGCCCAAGGGGGTCGAGATCGTGCCGGTCTACGACCGCTCCGGCCTCATCGAGCGCGCCGTCGAGAACCTCGGGCACAAACTGCTCGAGGAGTTCCTCGTCGTCGCGGCGGTGTGCTTCATCTTCCTGTTCCACTTGCGCTCGGCATTCGTGGCCATCATCTCTCTGCCCCTGGGCATCCTGAGCGCTTTCATCGTGATGCGCTACCAGGGCGTCAATGCCAACATCATGTCGCTCGGCGGCATCGCCATCGCGATCGGCGCGATGGTCGACGCTGCCGTGGTGATGATCGAGAACGCGCACAAACACCTCGAACGCTGGAAGCACGCGCATCCGCACGACACACTCGAAGGTGAGGCGAGATGGGAGGTGATCGGCAAGGCGGCCGCTGAAGTGGGGCCGGCGCTGTTCTTCTCGCTGCTCATCATCACGCTCAGCTTCATCCCGGTGTTCACGCTCGAAGCACAGGAGGGCCGGCTGTTCTCGCCCCTGGCCTTCACCAAGACCTATGCGATGGCGGCGGCGGCCGGGCTTTCGGTGACCCTGATCCCGGTGCTGATGGGCTACCTGATCCGCGGGCGCATTCCCGACGAGAAGACGAACCCGCTGAACCGTTTTCTGATCGCGCTGTACCGGCCCCTGCTCAATGGGGTGCTGCGCTTTCCCAAGTTCACGCTCGTCCTGGCCGCGGCAGGCTTCGTCGCGAGCCTGTGGCCGCTGCAGCACATCGGCGGCGAGTTCATGCCCAGGCTCGACGAAGGCGACCTGCTCTACATGCCCTCGGCATTGCCCGGGCTGTCGGTGGGCAAGGCGGCCGAGCTGCTGCAGCAAACCGACCGGCTGATCAAGACCCTTCCCGAGGTCGCCAGCGTCTACGGCAAGGCCGGCCGCGCCGAGACCGCCACCGATCCGGCGCCGCTGGAAATGTTCGAAACGACGATCCAGTTCAAGCCGCGCGAACAGTGGCGTCCCGGCATGACGCAGGACAAACTCGTCGACGAGCTCGACCGCATCGTGCGCGTGCCGGGGCTGGCCAATATCTGGGTGCCGCCGATCCGCAACCGCATCGACATGCTCGCCACCGGCATCAAGAGCCCGGTGGGCGTCAAGGTGGCGGGCGCCGATCTGGCGACGATCGACCGCGTCACCGGCGAGATCGAACGCGTGCTGAAAGACGTTCCCGGCGTCAGCAGCGCGCTCGCCGAACGCCTCACCGGGGGGCGCTATGTCGACGTGACCATCAACCGCGACGCCGCGGCGCGTTTCGGCATGAATATCACCGACGTGCAGTCGGTGATCGCCTCGGCGGTGGGCGGCGACACGATCGGCGAGACGGTCGAGGGATTGCAGCGCTTTCCGATCAACCTTCGTTACCCGCGCGAGATCCGCGATTCGCTGGAAAAATTGCGCAGCCTGCCGATCATCAGCGAACGCGGCGCGCGGCTCGTGCTCGGCGACGTCGCCGACATCCGCATCACCGACGGCCCGCCGATGCTGCGCAGCGAGAATGCGCGCCTGTCGGGCTGGGTCTATGTCGACATCCGCGGCCGCGACCTGCGCGGCGCGGTGCAGGACATGCAGCGCGTGGTCGCCGCGAAGGTCGCGCTGCCCGCCGGTTATTCCGTCTCCTGGTCAGGGCAGTTCGAATTCCTGGAGCGCGCCACGGCCAAGCTGAAGGTCGTCGTGCCCTTCACCTTGCTCATCATCTTCGTGCTCCTGTACCTGACCTTCAAGCGCTTCGACGAGGCGCTCCTGATCATGGCGACCCTGCCGTTCGCCCTGATCGGCGGCATCTGGCTGCTCTGGTTGCTCAGCTACAACCTGTCGGTCGCTGGCGCGGTCGGGTTCATCGCCCTGGCCGGCCTGGCCGCCGAGTTCGGCGTCATCATGTTGCTGTACTTGAAGCAGGCGTGGAACGATCGCATCGATCAAGGCAAGACGAGCACGGCGGATCTGCTCGACGCGATCCGCGACGGTGCCGTGCTGCGGGTGCGGCCCAAGGCGATGACGGTGGCGGTGATCCTCGCCGGCCTGTTCCCCATCATGTGGGGCGAAGGCACCGGCTCGGAGGTGATGCAGCGCATCGCCGCGCCCATGGTGGGCGGCATGATCAGCGCACCCCTGCTGTCGATGTTCGTCGTTCCTGCGGCTTACCTGTTGATGCGGCGCACGCGGGCACGGCCCGCGCCCAAGCCGGCGTTCTGGAGAAGGCGCGGCGCAACGGCCTGAACGCGGGTGGTGCTGCGCCAGCGGCGCCGAACAAGCCCCATCCGCCGAGTGCGTGGAGAATCGGGGCACGACACTTCGGAACCGATGCATGAGTCAACTTTTCTCACCCTGGACCCTGGGCGATCTGCGCCTGCCGAACCGCATCGTCGTCGCACCGATGTGCCAGTACTCGGCGCAAGACGGGTCGGCCACCGATTGGCACTTGATCCATCTGGGCCACCTCGCGCTGTCGGGCGCCGGGCTGCTCATCCTCGAAGCAACGGCGGTCACCGCGCAGGCTCGCATCACGCCGGGGTGCCTGGGCCTGTACTCGGACGCCAACGAGGCGGCGCTGGCGCGCGTGCTGGACGGCGTGCGTGCTCATTCACCCATCAAGCTGGCACTGCAACTCGCCCACGCCGGGCGCAAGGGTTCGAGCCATGCGCCCTGGGACGGCGGTCTGCAGATCCGCCGCGGCGAGCACCATGCCTGGCAAACCGAGTCAGCCTCGGACCTGCCCCACGCCGAAGGCGAAGACGCCCCGACGGCGCTCGACGCGCAGGGGCTGAAGCGCGTTCGCGATGCTTTCGTCGCCGCGGCCCGGCGCGCTGCGCGCCTGGAGCTGGACGGCATCGAACTGCACGGCGCGCATGGCTATTTGCTGCACCAGTTCCTGTCGCCGATCGCCAACCGGCGCAGCGACGCCTACGGCGGCAGCCTGCAAAACCGAATGCGCTTTCCGCTCGAAGTGTTCGACGCCGTGCGCCAAGCCTTTCCCGCCGGCAAGCCGGTGTGGATGCGGGTCTCCGCGACCGACTGGGTCAGCGGCGGCTGGGACATCGACGACACGGTGGAGCTGGGCAAAGCCCTGCAAGCACTTGGCTGCGCAGCGATCCACGTCAGCAGCGGCGGCGTATCGCCCGCCCAGCTCATCAAGCCCTCTCCAGGCTTCCAGGTTCCATACGCGCAGCGCCTCAGGGCCGAGGTCGGCCTGCCGACCCTGGCTGTCGGTCTGATCACCGATGCCGAGCAGGCCGAGGCCATCATCGCCAATGGCAAGGCTGACGCCGTGGCTTTGGCGCGCGCGATGCTCTACGACCCACGCTGGCCGTGGCACGCGGCCGAGAAGCTCGGCGCCAAGGTGCAGGCCCCCAAGCAATATTGGCGTGCTTCGCGCGACCCCAAAGCCTTGTTCGAAGGGCTGCGCCACGGCATGCGCTAGTTAGTTGCTTTCATCGAGTTTCGGGCCGCGAGGCCGAGACCTCGGCGGGTAAATCCACCATGTGAGCACGACGAGCAGTCCGAACAGCGAATAGGCCAATACGAACACCCAGGCCGGTGCGTCGTAGTAGAGCAGGCGCTGCAGCCAGAACTCGATGAAGCTGGTGCTGTACGTGGCAGCGCTCGCTTGGGCGCGCAGCCACATCTCCAGCGTCGTGAGCGGGCAGACGATGCCCAGCCAAGCTTCGGCAACGACGACGGCAATCGCAGCCAGATGCGCCAGGCGGAACCACCAGGCATTGACCCAAGGCCAGCGCAGCCAGTTGCCGGCCAGGACGAGGATCAGGCCGCCGACAACGAATGCAACGACGGCCACGTGCAGCGCGAGAACGCTGTCAGCCAGAACGAGGTAGGGGAGGTCCAGGCGCATGGAGAACCCGTCCGTCGACAAGCGGGCCCTGGCCCGGAGTCAGCCCCGCGGCTTGCGCGTCAGGCGCGGCCTGCGCGAGAACCGCCCCGGGCTTGCTTGACCCTGAGCCTCTCACCGTCAGCGCGTTTGGCCTTGGTGGCATCGCTCTTGTACGCCTGTTCGGCCTTCTTGCGCAGCAAGATCGCCTTCTCCAGCGCGCGCTCGAAGCGTTCGATCGTGTAGGTGTTTTCGCTGCCGATATAAACGCTGCGTCGCTGGGCCGTGCCACCGAAGCGCGGCAGGGACACCGAGAGATTGCATTCATACACCTTCGCGCCGCGCCGCCGACGCACGATCGGGCCTGAAATGCCGACCGGCAAATTGCTGGTCTTGTTCCGGTTGGGCTGCTTTTGCAACAAGGAAGGCGCCGGCAGCTTGGCGATGCGGATCAGCAATTCTCGCGTGGCCCGCGCCAGAGCGTCCGCCGCGCCCGCGGGGCCGTCGGAGAACATCTTGGTTCCGCCGTAGCGCAACTGCCAGCCATGCGTGGCTCGATGGTCCAGACGCTGAATGCACTGTGGCACGTCGAAGCGCTTGCCTGTATAGATGATCGCTTTTCGAGTCTTCATGAAAGCTTCGGGAATCGGCGCCAGGCCACTGACGCTCAGTATTTTCGTGATGTCGATTCAGGTCCTGGTCCGGGTGACCAGGAGCACGAGGGCGACTGCGCCGGCACAGACCAGGGCGACGACGGGGACATAGCGTCCGTGGGTGACAAAGCCGAACCTGCGCAAGGTGTGGCTCACATAGACCTGGGTGCAATGCGGGCAACGAACGCTGAATTTGCGGTCGCGACGCTGGCTTGGCCACTCCCAGCCCAGCAAATACTGCGGCAAGCCGGCCAGCGTGCCGCGGACGAAATGGAGCTGGGGGTCGACTTGCTTCGAGCAGTTCGGGCAAGCCTCCATGGAGGTGCTACCTCTTGAAATGAGCGGCAGGCCTTGGACCCGCCCTGCCTGCCCAAACGCAAACGCGCCGAATGGCGCGTCTGCACAAACCACGAAAGAAGGTGTTAAACGTTCAAACGGGGCGGATGTTGGAAGCCTGCAGACCCTTTTGGCCCTGCGTCACTTCAAACTCCACTTTCTGGTTCTCGGCCAGCGTCTTGAAACCGCTGCCCTTGATTTCGCTGAAGTGGGCAAACAAATCCTTGCTGCCGTCGTCCGGAGCGATGAAACCGAAACCCTTGCCTTCGTTGAACCATTTAACTGTACCTGTCGCCATATTGATTACTCCTGAATGATGACTAGATGCGCGAGCACATGCCCACGCAGTGCAAAGACACGCACGAGATCACCGAACAGAGATTCAACCTGTCTTGCCGGGCATGCCGACAAGCACTGGGGAGGACTACAAAACGACGGTCTTATGGATGGCTAGCGGCGCGCATCATACACCCGTCGGTGCATCAGGGCTTTGCAAGATTCGCCCGGGGCGCTTCCAAGGCCTTCGCCGCCAGCGCCATGAACGGGCTCACGAACTGCGGGTCGAGCCAGCGCACGACGAGCACGGCGTCGTGCGCCGGCTCCATCCAGACGCAGTGGCCCCCGGCGCCGACCATGAAGCTGCTGCGCGGCGATGCGCTCGCGAAACTGCTCCGATCGACATTGAGCCAGGTCAGCCAGCCGTAAAACGGTGCCATCGCGCAGGGCCTGTGCATGCGTGCCAGCCACTGCCGCGGAATCAATTGTTTGTCGCCGTGGCGCCCGCCGTCGAGAACGAGTTGACCGATGCGCGCCTGGTCGCGGGCCGAGATCGACACGCCGGCTCCCCAATGCGAACCCCCAGGGACGCTTTGTACGCGCCGCCCGGCGAGAGTGACCCAGGCATCGTCGTAGGCCGTCCAGCGCCAGGTGTCGCTCGCGCCCAGGGGCTTCATGATCGCTTCCCCGAAGACCTCGGGCAGCGGCCTGCCGAACAAGTGCAGCAGCGCCAGCGATAGCTGGTTGATGCGCACGTCGTTGTATTCCCAGTAACTGCCCGGGGCTTGCAGAGGCCTGGCCTCGCCCTTGCGCCCGAGCTGCGGGCGCGAATCGAGCGCGACCTTGCGGTAGCGGTCCACCGTGTCGGGCAGACCGAAACACTCGCCTTCCCATTCGCTCGTCTGCTCAAACAGATGCGTCCATGTGATTGAACGGTTATGCTCGGTATCGAAGCCGAGTCCGGGAAGATGCTCGGCCACCGGCTCGTCCGGATCGGGCAGCAGGCCCCGACCATGCGCCACGCCGGCGAGCAGGGCGAGGTAGGTCTTGGCGACGCTGAAGGTCAAGTCGGCGCGCTCGGGTTCGCCCCAGGCCACGGTCTGGGCCCCGCCCTGCAGCACCACGCCCGACACGCCGCCGCGTTCATGAACCGGCCCGCGCAAGCGGTTCCAGGGCGGCGGATCGTCGTGGTGGACGCCCCAGCGCGGGCCATCGACATCGGGGGCAGCGTGCGGATCGCGCGGCCAGGTCACTTCATGCGTGTTCGCGAAAGCGACGCACTCCTGCCAAGCGGGCGGGATGGCACTCATGGATCGATCCTGCGGGAAGCGGCAGCGCGCCGCGCACGCCGTTGCAGCGCCTGCATCAGCAGGAACAGCGCGCTGGAGAACGCGATCATGATCGTCGCCACCGCCGTGAGCGCGGGGGTGATGCTGTCGCGCAGGCTGGAGAACATTTCGCGCGGCAGGGTGCGCTGCCCCGGGCCGGCGATGAACAGGGCGATCACCACGTCGTCGAACGACGCCGCGAATGCAAACAACGCGCCCGAGCCCACGGCCGGCGTGATGCCCGGCAGCGTGACCCGAATGAAGGTCTGCAGCGGCGTGGCGCCGCACGCGGCTGCGGCACGCGCGAGGTTCGGGTCTTGCAATTCGAGCGCCGTGAGCACCGGAATGACGACGAAGGGCGCGGCGATCACGGTGTGGGCGAGGATCAGGCCGGCGTAGGTGTTCGTCAGCGAAAGCGGCGCCAGGAAGAAGTAGGAGGCCACCGCGACCAGGATCACCGGCACGATCATCGGTGACAGCATCAGTATCTTCAGCGCCGCGGTGCCAGGCCCGCGCCGCCGCGCCAGGCCGAGCGCGGCGAGCGTTCCCAGCGTGACGGCGCACGCCGTGGCCACGCTGCCGACGAACAGCGAATTGGCGAGCGCAGCAAGCCACTTGCCACCGCCCAGCACCTCGGCGTACCAGCGCAGCGACACGCCCGGCAGCGGATAGGTCAGGAACGAGCCGCTGGAAAACGACAGCGGCACGATGGCCGCGACCGGCACGAGCAGGAACGCCAGCACCGCGGCGCAGTAGGTCCGATGCAGCACCGTCCAGGTCATCGAATCAAGCCATCGCCATCACACGCCCGCCTGACAGCCGGTGCGCCAGCGCATAGAGCAGCAGCGTGCTCGCCAGCATCAGCAGACCGAGTGCCGCCGCCAGGCCCCAGTTGCCGGTATCGGTGGTGTAGGTGGCGACGAAATAGGACAGCATCTGGTCCGACCCCCCGCCCACCAGCGCGGGCGTGATGTAGTAACCCAGCGCGAGGATGAACACCATCAGCGAGCCCGCGGCGACGCCCGGCGCGGCCAGAGGCAGGTAGACGCGAACGAAGGCGCGCAGCGGCGGCGCTCCGAGGCTGGTGGCCGCGCGCATGTATTGCGGCGGGATGCCTTTGAGCACGCTGTACAAGGGCAGGATCATGAACGGCAGCAGCACGTGGGTCATCGCGATCAGCACGCCGGTTCGGTTGTAGATCAGGCTCAGCGGCTCGGCGATCAGGCCCAGGCGCAACAGCAGGCTGTTCACCATGCCTTCGCGCTGCAGCACCACCACCCAGGCGGCGGTGCGCACCAGCAGCGAGGTCCAGAACGGCAGCAGTACGAGCACCATCAGCCAGTCGGCTGTGCGTTCGCGAACCTGGGTGAGCAGCCACGCGAGCGGAAAACCCAGCAGCAGGCACAGCAAGGTCACGCTGGCGCTGATGAACAAGGTGCGCGACAGCACGTCGACGTAAATGCGCTGCGACTGCGCAACGTGCTGCACGGCGCCCTGCACGTCGCGAACCAGATCGACCGATGCGAGCAGGTAGTAGCTCGAGACAGGACCGCGCGCGCGCTGCACGGCGGCAAAGAACGCGGGCGTGGTCAGCGCGGGGTCGATCGCCTGGAAGAATTGCGCGTCGAACGCCGTGCCCGGTGGCGCGTCGGCCGCTTCACGACCGGCACGCATCAGCGTGCTGCGCACGCCGTTCACTTCGTAGTTCAGGCGCCGCGCCGCGTCGGCCAGGGTGCTCTGGGCGCGCGCCTGCGCGACGTCCTGCGCC
>JBAQUQ010000355.1:0-2197 GCA_049297615.1 Burkholderiaceae bacterium | reverse complement strand
CGTGTGCAAGTTGCGCGGCGCCCACCGATCAGCCGCCGCGGGCCTTCTCGGTCGTCGCCGGCAGCGGCGCATAGTGGCTCTCGTCGATTCGAATGGTGGCCGAGCGGCGCAGGTCGCCGATCAATTTGTTCCAGCGCGCTTGCGCCTCATCGCGCCGCCACAGATCGGCGGCGCGCTCGCGCGCTTCCTCGAAGGCGCGCTGGCGCGCCGTTCTGCGGTCGTCCAGGCGCAGGATCGCGACGCCCTCGAGCGTCTGCACCGGCTCGGACAGCTCACGCGCGGCGAGCTTGTCGACCACGATCTGCACCGCCTCGGGCAGCATGCCGCGGTGCGTGTAGTCCATCTGGCCGCCCTGCGCGGCGGAGCGGTCGCCCGAATGCAGCCTGGCCTGCTCGGCAAAATCGGCGCCGGCCAGCAGCCGCTTGTGCAGCCGCTTGCCTTCTTCGCGCGCGCCGTTCCACACCGCCTGCGGCGAACTCGGGTCGACCTTGAGCAGGATCACGCTGAGCTTGACCTGCTCGGGCTCGACGAACAAGTCCTTGTGCCGCTCGTAGTAGGCGCGCACCACGGGCTCGGCGGGTTCGGGAACGCCCCTGACGAGTTGGCTCAGGCGTTCGAGCAGGCTATCGCTTTCGAGTTGCGGCAGCACCGCCGCGAGCATCTTGGCGCGGTTCGCCTGCCAGTTCGGGCTCGCCTTGTACTGCGCGTCGTAGCCGGCGACGGTGGCGTTGATCTTGTCGCGGTCGGGCTGGATGCCGCGGCGCTTGGCTTCCTTGAGGAGCAGGACTCGGTTCACGACGTCGTCGCCGACGGTGCGCTGAAACTTCGCGAGTTCGTCATCGGGCGGCTTGGCGTGGTAGTACTTCTTGCGGATGGCGAGCGCCAGCGCACGCTGGTAGTCGGCCGCGCTGATGACGGTATCGCCCACCTTGGCGAACGGCGCCGCCGCGCGCGCGGGCTGCGACGCAGCCGAGTCGGCACCCTGCGCCGCAGACAAGACCAGCGCGCACACTGCTGCGACTGCGAATCCTCGGCCTTTGCACATTGCTGCTTTCTCCTTCCCATGGTTCGGCGGGCTTGGCACGTCGGCGGTTGCCAGCGAAACGTCCAAGAAAAAGGGGCCGGGCACAAGCATGCCCGGCCCCTTGTGCGAAAGCCTTTATAGCGCTACTTCACGTGGCACGTGGTGCACACGGCACTCGACGCGTTGGAGATGCGCAGGAAGGTTTCCCCCGAAGTCTGGCCGGTGCCGGCGGGGCCAGCCTGGCCGCTCGAGACATGCGGGTCGTGGCAGCTGCCGCACTCGACCATGGGCCCCAGGCCGCCGGTCGTGCGCGTGTACAGCGGCAGGTCGGTGCGCTGTTTATTGGAGCCACCGGTTTCGACCCAGAAGACCTGGTTGCCATTGATCGTGGCTGTCACCGGTGCCGTGAAATCCGTGTCTCTGCAGGTGCCCGAAACCGTCGTGCCGGTGCCAGTCAGGCCACCGCCGCAATACTGGATGCCGATCGGGTGGTCGTTGGACAGGTCGGTGCCCAGCAGGGCGATGCCACTTTCGAGTCTGCCGGTCGTGGCATTCACGGTGGCGCCGGTCCAGGTGAAGGCCCGGCCGTCATTGCCGCCGCCGTCGAGGACATAACCGCCGGAACCCGGTGCGTTGATGATGTTGTCCATCGCCTGGGTGCCGTCGTGGCAGGACAGACAGGCCACCGAGATCGACCCGACCGCAGCGACCGTGCCGTCCAGCGACGGCGTCTGCAAGGTGGCATAGGAGGTGTAGGTGCCGCCCCCGGCGGGCGCCCCGTTCACGCCCAGCCGCTTGTTCCACAACGGCGCTGGCGCGGAGGTATCGGCCCCGTGCGGCGTGTGGCAGAACACGCAGATCTCGGCAGTGCCCGTGGTCTGGTTGCGCCCGGCGGGCCCTGCGCCCGATCCGAGGTTGTGCTTGGTGTCGGCGATACCCGCCGACGCGGTGTCGCTCAGAACGAGAAACAGGGCCGCAAACAATCCTGCGGACACCGCTCCCCACTTGCTGCGGCTCAGATGCGATTGCATCCTCATGATGGCCCCTTTCGAAGGTTGGTTGAACTGCTATCAAGCCCGGCACTGCCCAATGCCCCGCGTGATGCCTATCGATGAGCAGGTTCCGTGCCATTGCCTGGCGCGTCGCGCGCGCGCCGCGCGGCCGGCGCGCAGG
>JBAQUQ010000354.1:0-17825 GCA_049297615.1 Burkholderiaceae bacterium | reverse complement strand
GCGCAACGACCAAAGTCTTCACTACACGCACTCCGCTCCACTCATGCGTTATGCATCAAGCACTTGCGAGCGCAAACCAGCCGGATTCGCGGGAAAGCAACGGCGAGTTGAGAAAGACGGGCTAGAACAGTTTCGGGTGAATCGAGCCGCAGGCCGGCACCGGCTGCGGCCCGTTAGCCGGCGCCGAGCAGCGGAGCTGTGACGGGTTGCGGGTCGCCGTAAGGCGATACGCCGAGCGCAGCCTGTTTGAGCACCGAGCGTAGGCACGCGCCGCAGGCGCGTGACGGCCATGCGAGGGCGAGTTCTGCGCGTAGCCCGGCGCGGCGAGCAGCGCAGGGAACCCCGGTACTCCGGGGCGCCGGTGTCGGGGCGCAGACGGCGCCGGACTGCGGCTCGCGCTCGGACGGTGATGGCCACCGAGCCAGAGTCAGCCCGAAGGTACTCGTGCAAGACTCAACGCCGCCAGCGCCATCGCGTCGATCACTTCGCTCAACTCGCCGATCGCCGGGTGCAGTGTCCACTGCATTGATGAATTGTTGGCGCGCAGTTCGTCGACCATCCGTGGAACATCGTTGCGCACGTGGCCGCCGCTGCCCAGGAACAGCGGCACGATGTCGATCCGGTCGAAGCCTTCTCGCACCAACTGCGCGGCCGCGGTGGACAGATCGGGTGCGATGAACTCGAGGTAGCTCAGGCGCACCGCCCGCGCCGGGTCGAGCGCGGCGATGCGCGCGGCCGTCGCCTCGAACGGCGCTGCCCAGCGCGGATCGCGAGCACCGTGGGCGAGCAACAGGATCGCGCCTTTCATCGGTAGCGAACCAGCCAGGCGAATGCGGCCAGGGACAACAGCAAATAGATGGCAGTGGGCGCGGCGGCGGCGATCCAGGGCGACCAGTTCCGCAGCAGGCCCAAGTGCCCCGCCAAATTGTTCTGCAGCACGAAACTGATGCCCAGCATGATTCCGCCGAAGACTTTGAGGCTCACGCCCCCGGCGCGTGCGTGCATGTAGGCGAAGGGCAGGGCCAGGGCCATCATGACCAGGCAGGAAAATGGGTAGAGCGCGCGCTTCCAGAATTGGATCTGGTGGCGCTGCGCGGCCTGTTCGTTGTCGTCCAGGTGGGCGATGTAGCGAAACAGGTCCAGGGTCGACATATTGTTCGCCGGCAGCAGGGCTGCTGCCACGACCGCGGCGGTCAGGGTGCTGGGCCAGTCGACGCGGGCCAGGTGCTCCTCGAGCACTTTCGCACCGGTGGCCGCGCCCGCCGCCTCCCAGTGCGTCACCTGAACGTCGTCCAGCTGCCAAAGCGCCGCGTCGTCGATTTCGGCACTGGCGGCGTACAGACGTTTGAGCAGGCGCCCGTCGGCGTCGAACTCGAAGATTCGCACGTCTTTGAGGGTGGAGGCCTGTGGCGCCGAGCGGACGTTGATCGAATAGCTGCGCTCGCCCTGCGCTGTCCTCGCATGGTCTTTGAGCCAGGCGCCGGATCCGCCGATGCTCAGACCGCCGCGAAACTTCGCTTTCAGCGAGGTCGCCTGGCGCTCGCTGAGGGGCGCGATGTGGTCGCCCACGGCATAGGTGGCCACGCCGAACATCAGGCCCAGGCTGGCGAGCAAACCCAGCGCCCGGCCCGGGCCGAGTCCGCCGGTGCGCAGGATCGTGTACTCGCTGGAATGGGCCAGGCGTGCCAACGCATAAATGGTGCCGATCAGGACGACGATGGGCGCGAGTTCGTACAAACGCCCCGGCAGCTTGAGCATCGATGCGAGTGCAGCATGCAAGCTCGTGTAGCCTGAGGGGCCGATGTCGGCGAGTTCGTCGACGAAGTCGATGAAAAAAAACAGCGACAGAAAGGACAGGGCGACGAAGCCCACCGAACTCACGATGTCGGAATAGAGGAGGCGGCGCACCGTTCTCATGCCGGGCTCGCAGCGCGCCGCCGGCCCAGAAGGGCGCGCCGCCAGTGCCCGCGGCGGTTGCGCGAATCGCGCCACCACAGCTGGGTCAGGGCAATCACGAAGGCGCTGCCGTGGATGGTGGCCAGTGCCGTACCCATGCCGAGTTTGCCCCCCGCCACCCAGGCCTGGGTCAGGTTGATGATGTTGTAGTAGACGACAAAGCTCAACAGCGCAAACAGCACGTTCCAGTTGCTGGGGCGGCGCGGATTGGTCTCCGCCAGGCCGATCCCCAGCAGCAGCAAATTCGCACTGCCCAACACCAGACCCAGGCGCCAGACGAGCTCGCCCTGGTGCAGCGCACTGGGCTGGCGCAGCAAGTCGATGCTGCGCTGCGCCTTGGCAGGAAGGCTATCCATGCTGAACAGGGACCGTTCGCCGGCGAGCACGCGATAGCTATCGAAGCGCGACAGTGTCTTGCTCCCGTCGCGCATGTCTTGCTCATTGCTCTGGCCCTTGTCGAGCAGCAGGTAGCGGTCATTGCCGTCGATTTCGATGCGCCCGCTGCGAGCCGACGTGACGGACTCGCTGTGCGGCGAGGTCGACAGGATGAACACGTTGCGCCCAACGCGCCCTTCCTGCGAGTCGCGCTCGATGAAGAACACTCGCCGGCCGTCGCTCGAGGTCTGGAACTGACCCGGCGCGATTCGCGACAGATCGGAGCGGCGTTCGAAGCGCTCGCGGATCTCGATGCTGCGCTGGTTCACCCACGGCCAGACGAACAGTGCCAGCAAGGCGACGGCGAGCAGCACCAACCAGCTCATGCGCAGCACCGGGCGCACGAAGCGCGACAGCGGCACGCCGCTGGCGAACCAGATCGTCATTTCACTGTCGCGGTACATCCGCCCCAGCGTGGCGACGACAGAGATGAACAGCGACAAGGCGAGCATCAAGGGCAGATACGAAACCGCGACGAAGCCCAGCAGCAGGACCACGTCCTGTGGCGAGACCCGCCCGAGTGCCGCCTGGCCCAAGGTGCGGATCAACATCATCGTGATCACGACGGTGAGGATGACGACCAGTGTGGCGCCGAAACTGCGCGCCAAGTCCTTGCGAAGGGTGGAATCGAATAACATCGCCGCCTTGTTGCGAAGGATCCGCAATTATGGACTTCCGTCACCAGGTCTCGGCCCCCGGCGCCTACGCCACGACGCGGTGCGACGCGCTGCTGCTCATCGTCACGGGCAGCCAGGTCGACAAGGCGCTTGCCGCGCCGCTGGCCTCGCTGCTCAAGGCTGCCGTGGCCGGCGGCGACCTGGCGCTGAAGGCAGGCAAGACACTGTATGCGCACCAGCCGCAGGGCGTGAAAGCGCAGCGCGTTGTGTTCGCGGTGGCGGGCGGAACGAGTGCCAAGGAATTTCGCAACGCGGCGATGAAGGGCCTGGCCCAGCTCAAGGACGGAGGCGCGAAACACATCGCCGTGGGTCTGGCGGGTGACGGGGTGGTCAGCGCTGCGTACGCCGAGGCCTTGGTCACGGCGGTGCACGAGGCGATCTATGTCTATCGCCATACCAAGCCGAGCGCGCCCGCCGCGTCGGCGCTGACCAGGGTGAGCCTGCTGTGTCAAAAGGCCGATGCCAAGGCGGCCGCACAAGGCCTGAAGCGCGGTGCGGCGATCGCCTGCGGCGTATTGCTCGCGCGCGAATGCGCAAACCGCCCCGGCAACCATTGCACGCCGACCTATCTCGCCGACCAGGCCAGGAAGCTCGGCAAAGAGTACGCCTGCAAGGTCGAGGTGCTGGACCGCAAGGCGGTTGAAAAACTCGGCATGGGCTCCTTCCTCGCCGTCGCCCAGGGCTCGCACGAACCGCTGCGCTTCATCGTCGCACGTTACCAGGGCGCCGCGCCGAAGGTCGCGCCCGTCGTCCTGGTGGGCAAGGGCATCACCTTCGACACGGGCGGCATCTCGATCAAACCCGCCGGTGAAATGGACGAGATGAAGTTCGACATGGGCGGCGCGGCGAGTGTGCTCGGGACGCTGCGCGCGGTCTGCGAGTTGAAGCCCAAGCTCAACCTCGTGTGCATCATTCCGTCGTGCGAGAACATGCCCGGGGGCGCGGCGATCAAGCCCGGCGACGTGGTGACCAGCCTGTCGGGACAGACCATCGAGATCCTCAACACCGACGCCGAAGGCCGGCTCATCCTGTGCGACGCGCTCACCTATGCCGAGCGCTTCAAGCCGGCGGTGGTGGTGGACATCGCCACCCTCACCGGGGCCTGTGTCGTCGCTTTGGGCCACCATCACTCGGGCCTGTTCACCGCCGACGACGCGCTGGCCGAACAATTGCTCTCAGCAAGCCGCGCGTCGCTCGATCCCTGCTGGCGTCTGCCGCTGGACGAGGAATACGACGAGGCGCTGAAGAGCAACTTCGCCGATATGGGCAATGTGGGCGGGCGCGCCGGCGGTGCGATCACGGCCGCGATGTTCCTGCGCCGCTTTACGAAGAACTACTCCTGGGCCCATCTGGATATCGCCGGCACGGCGTGGAAGTCGGGCCTGGCCAAGGGCGCGACCGGTCGCCCGGTGCCTTTGCTCACGCATTTCCTGCTTGCGCGGGCGGGCTGAATCGGCCAGGATTGCACAGTCGCGGCTGCACAACTTCGACGTATCGCGATGACCGAGGTGAGTTTTCATTTCAATGTTTCCGACAGCCTGGGCTACGCCTGCCGACTGTTGCGCAAGGCCACTCGCCTGGGTGCCAAGGTTGCCGTGTTGGCTCCTGAGCTCGCCCTCGCCGAACTCGATCGCGCGCTGTGGACGCTCAATCCCCTCGAGTTCTGCCCGCACGTTCGCCTCAGCCGCGGGACACGGCCCGCATCGCGCCTGCGGCCGACGCCGATTTGGTTGCTCGACGCAGTGGCCGACGCGCCGGATCGCGACGTGTTGCTCAACCTGGGCCAGGACGTTCCGGCAGGCTTCGAGAGCTTCGCGCGGATCATTGAAATCGTCGCCACGGGCGACCGTGACCGTGAAGCGGGCCGGGAGCGCTGGAAACACTATGCCAGTCGAGGTTACGCGATCAGCCGCCACGAGGTCAGCCATGACGCTCGTGCGTAGTCGCCCAGGCCGGCGCGTGCCGACACTCACCGAAGTGATTGTTCCACCGACAATCGTGGACCTGCCACTCGATGTTGCCAACGGCGACATCGACGTCGACATCGGTGCGATCGGCGACACCAAGGCTCAGACCGATGCGCTTGCCTTCCCGGAGCTCAGGAAGCCCTTCAACAAGCGGACCATTCCGTCGATTTCGGCCCTGCTCGCGTCGATTGAAGCCGAAGCGTCGGCCGAGGAAACGCTGGTGGCGCATGCGATCACCCGGGTGATGGCCGAGGTCCAACAACAGTTCGATGCGACGCTCGAGGCGCGCCTTCGTGAAGTGCTCGCCCCCGCGCTGGCGCGGGCCACCGACACGATCGTGCGCGAGACGCGTGAGCAGTTCGCCGCCACGCTGCGCGACACGGTCGCGCGAGCCGTCGCGCAGGAGCTGGCGCGTCATCGGCACCGCTAGGCGAAGCGTTAAGGCTGGGCTGCGCCGCCGGCGCGCGCGGGAGGTCCGGGGGCTGACAAATCCCGATAGAGGCGCGGCCGGTTTTGCGGTATCGTCTCTGCCTTCGCGAATCTAACCCTCGGTTCAATTCAACCGGGATCCAACAGGAGAACCTGCATGCAAATGAAATTCAACGTGTTCGTCGCGGCTGCGGCTGTGCTTTTGGCAACCGGCGCATCGGCGCAAGACATGATCGTCAAGATCGGTCACGTCGGGCCCACCAGCGGCGGCATCGCCCACCTGGGCAAGGACAACGAGAACGGCGCGCGCCTGGCGATCGAAGACCTCAATGCCAAGGGCGTGATGATCGGCGGCAAGAAAGTCAAGTTCGAATTGCTTGCCGAAGACGACGCGGCGGACCCCAAGCAGGGCACGGCGGTCGCGCAGAAGCTGGTCGACTCCAAGGTCAACGGCGTGATCGGCCACCTGAACTCGGGCACGTCGATCCCCGCGTCGAAGATCTATAGCGACGCCGGAATCCCGCAGATTTCGCCCTCGGCGACGAATCCGAAGTTCACGCGCAACGGTTACAAGACGACGTTTCGCGTCGTCGCTGACGACGTGCACCTGGGCGGCACGTTGGGGCGCTACGCCGTCAAGGAACTCAAAGGCAAGTCGATCGCCGTGATCGACGACCGCACGGCCTACGGGCAGGGCGTTGCCGAAGAGTTCGAGAAAGCCGTCAAGGCCTCGGGAGGTTCGATCGCCGAGCGCCAGTTCACGACCGACAAGGCGACCGACTTCACCGCCATCCTGACCGCCGTAAAGGGCAAGAAGCCCGACGTGGTGTTCTTCGGCGGCATGGACGCCGTGGCCGGCCCGATGATCCGCCAGATGAAGCAATTGGGAATCCAGGCCAAGTTCATGGGCGGCGACGGCATCTGCACGGGTGAACTGCCCAAACTCGCGGCCGGCGCGATGGCCGACGGCCAGGTGGTCTGCGCTGAAGCAGGCGGCGTCGACGCAGCGCAGAAAGCGGGCAATGACGCGTTCCGCGCCAAGTTCAAGGCCAAGTTCAACACTGACGTACAGATTTATGCCCCCTACGTGTACGACGCGGTCAACGTGATGGTCGCCGCGATGGTCAAGGCGGGTTCGGCCGAGCCGGCCAAGTACTTGCCGGTGCTGGCAAAGACGGAGGGCTACAAGGGCGTCACCGGGACCATCTCCTTCGACGCGAAGGGCGACATCAAGAACGGCGCCCTGACGCTTTACACCTATAAGGCTGACAAACTCGACAAGATCTCCGTGGTTCGCTGAGCACCTTGCAGCAGTGGCTGCGCTTGTTTGAAATCGGGGCGCCCCAGGGCGCCCCGATCCACGACTGAGCCTGCTGCGCTAGGCGGGAACCACGCTGACGCGCACCTCCAACTTTTGCTCACCACCGCCGAGGATCACGCCTCGCAAGGGCACGACATCGGCGAAATCGCAGCCCCAGGCCAGGGTGATATAGCGTCGATCGGCCATTTGATCGTTGGTCGGATCGAATTCGACCCAGCCCAGGTCGGGCGCGTAGGCCGCGACCCAGGCGTGGGTGGCGTCGACGCCGGCCAGGCGCGGCTGGCCGGGCGGGGGGTCGGTGAGCAGGTAGCCGCAGACATAGCGCGCCGGCAGGCCGAGGCTGCGCAGGCCCGCCAGCATGAGATGTGCAAAGTCCTGGCACACGCCGCGGCGCTGCGCCAGCACTTCGTCGACCGAGGTGCTGACCGTCGTGGCCCCGGGTTCGAACTCGAAATCCGCGTGAATGGCGTGCATCAGGGCGAGCACGCCTTCGAGCCAGTCGCGCCCCGGGCCGAGGTGTGATTGGGCATAGTCGCGCGCCCGCAGGGACAGCGGCACCAAGCGGGTCGGTTCGCACATTCGCGCTGCGTTCAGGTCGTCGTGGGAAGGGTCGGCGAGCACCGACTCGCGCACCCGTTCCCAGCTCTGCCCGCGCAGCTTCGCCACCGCGGCGCGCTCCTGGACCTCGACGCTGCAATTCATCTGGACCCGCAGCGTGCGGTGCGCGCGATGCAGCGCGAAATGCAGGTTGGCATTGCCGAAGCTGTCGGGCGTTTCGTGTTGCTCATCGACGTGCGGATCGATCCGCAGTGCGTAGGACAGCAGCTTCTGCCACGCCAGGTCGCGCGGCCTCAGGCGCGCCAGTTGCCAGGATTGCGAGACCGGCGCGGTGTACTCGTAGAGCGTCTCGTGCTCGACGTCGTAGCGTGCCGCCTGCGCCGCAGCAGCATCGCCCGGGTTGAAGCCCTGGTTCATGCCGGCCTCATGCAAGCAACCTAGGCAACCAAGGACAGCATGCTGCGTGTGGCAGCGTGCGAAAAGAACTTCAGTGTCAATTCGTCGGCCGCCCTGTAGCCGGCGCGCTGGGCCTGGTCCAGGAGCAGGGCCAGCGCCGGGCTCTGCGGGTTCAGGTCAGCCGGCCTCAGCGCGTCCAGTGCCGCCTGCACCGGGGCGAGCAGATCACCGGCAAATCGGCCATGCGTCGCCTCCAGCTTGGCAACATACTCGCGCAGTCCCTTGACCTGGAACGCCACCGAACGCGGGTTGTCCTGGTCACACACCAGCAGATCGAGCACCGCAAGCCATTGCGGCCCGACCAGGTAGCGCGAACGATAGGTGACGGTGGAATCGGCGAGTTCGAGCAGCCAGTCCAAACCATGGGTACGGCCCGCGCCCGTTGCCACCTGCAGCGCGGCGCACACATGCGTGAGCCGCTCGATGCGCCGGCCCAGGGAGAGAAAGCGCCAGCCCAGGCTGCGCGTCATGCCGTCCAGAACGAAGCCCGACAGGGTCATCATCGTGAGGATGATGCGGTCCAGCCCGGCCAGCACCGACCCCACCTGCGGCGTCGAGTCGCCGGCGTGTGCAAACAGCGCATCGGCGTGCATGCGATTGAGAGTGCGCCAGTTGTCCAGCGACATGCGATCGCGCAGGCTGTAGGCGACGCGCGCGAGTTGCTGGAACTGCGCCGCGAGCCCGCTGCCGGGGTCGGTGGCCGCATGCAGCAGCGCGTCGGGGCCCTGGTCGCGCGCGCTCAACAAGCCCTGCAGGTAGGCGAGTTCGAGCACGGGCAGGCCGGCTCTCGCACTGAACACACTGGGCGCATCGGGAGCGTCGTCCCTGCCCAGGCTCTGCGAAATCGCGACGCGCAATAACCGGGCCGTCGAATCGCAGCGTTCCGCGTAGCGGCCGAACCAGAACAGATTCTCGGCGCTGCGCGATGGCAGGTTCGCTCGCTGCGCGGCCATGTCGCCGGGGGTGATCGTTCTGGACAACAGGGAGAACGAGGTGTTCACCGGCGCGTCGGAAAGCACCCAGGTGTCCTTCGATCGACCGCCGCGCTGCATCGTGATCGAGTACGAATTGCCGTCGGCCGCGATGCGCGTCAGCCCACCGGGCATGACCCGGTAACCCTGGGGGGTCGCGACCGCGAAGATCCTCAGGCCCAGGGTGCGTGCGCCGAGCCGATCGAGTGGTGCGTGCTCGAGCGCGGGGGCTTGCGAGACATGCACCAACTGCTGCGCGACGTAGCGTTGCGGGCGCAGTGCAACGCGACGCCGCAATGCGTCCCTGGCCTGGCCCGACAGCGCGTGGCCGAAGACGGCGGGTTCCTGCGCCGAGCGCTCCAGCGGCTTGATGAGGATGCGGTCGAGCTGCTCCCAGGCGTCGTCGAGCGCGGCGGGTTCGCCGAGCCACCAGGTGGCCACCGACGGCAGAAGAAGCTCCTGCCCGAGCAGGCGTTCACTCAAGCGCGGCAGGTAACCGAGCAGGGCGCCCGACTCGAGCACGCCCGAGCCCAGCCCATTGGCCAGGAAGACGGTGCCGCGGCGCGCACAATCGGTCAGGCCGGGTACGCCCAGCGCCGAGTCGGAGCGCAGCTCGAGCGGGTCGCAATAGTCATCGTCCTGACGCCGCAGGATCGCGTGGACGCGCCTCAGGCCGTCGACGGTCTTCATCCAGACGTGGCCGTCGCGCACCGTGAGATCGCTGCCCTCGACCAGGGTGAATCCCAGGTAGCGCGCCAGCAGGGTGTGCTCGAAGTAGGTCTCGTTATAGGGTCCCGGGGTCAGCAAGGCGATCAGCGGCGCTGTGTCGCCGCGTGGCGCGAGGTGCAGGAGCGAATCGCGCAAGGTGGCGAAGAACGAGGCGAGGTGCTCGACATTCAGATCGCGGAACACCTCGGGAAACACGCGCGAGACGATGAGGCGGTTCTCCAGCGCGTAGCCCGCGCCTGAGGGCGCCTGGGTGCGATCGGCTGCGACCCACCACTTCCCGTCGGGCGCGCGCGCCAGGTCGGCGGCGTAGTGGAACAGGTGCACTCCGCCATTCGGGCGGATCGCCTGGGCGGCATGCAGAAATCCGCTGTGGCCGAAGATCACTGCCGGCGGCACCGCCCCCGAACGCATCAGGTCCTGCTTGCCATAGATGTCGGCAAGCACGCGATTGAGCAACTCGGCGCGCTGCGCGACACCCGATTCAATTGCTTGCCATTCGTCAGCCGGCAGCAGCAGCGGCAGCGGGTCGACCTGCCACAGGCGGTCGCTGCCTCGCGGGTCGGCATAGACGTTGTAGGTGATGCCGTTGTCGCGAATCTCGCGCTCCATCATCGACAGCGTGTCGTCGATCTGTGGAACGTCGCGTGCCGCGATGGCTTCGATGAACGCTGCCCAGTGCGCACGAGCCTGGCCTGGCGCGGCGAGCAGCTCGTCGTAGCGGCCGGCGAGCGCGCAGTATCCCGAAAGCAGTTGCTTCAGCTGCGCCATGGCCCCAAGCCTAGCAGGCCCTCGATGCCTGCGTCGCCTCAGGTCGCAGCGCCGCCGGCACGCTCACGCCGCGGCCCCGCGGCGCAAGTCCAGCGTGAACGGGAAGTTCGGGTTGGGTGGCTCCAGGGGCAGCTTCATCTCGCCCGGCGTGTGCCCGACGCGGAAGAAGCGCGCCAGACGCCGCGCCTCGGCTTCAAAAGCGTTCACCGGGAAGGTGTCGTGGCTGAGCCCGCCGGGATGCGCGACGTGATACTGGCAACCCCCCATCGAGCGGCCCATCCAGCTGTCCAGCAGATCGAAAACGAGCGGTGCGTGCACGCCGATCGTCGGGTGCAGCGCCGAGGGCGGGTTCCAGGCGCGGTAGCGCACGCCGGCGACGAATTCGCCGACCCTGCCCGTGCGTTGCAGGGGCACGCGCCGGCCGTTGCAGGTGAGCACATGGCGCTCGTCGATCAGGCCGGTCACCGCGACCTGGACGCGCTCGAGGGACGAATCGACGAAGCGCGCCGTGCCGCCGATCGCGCCTTCTTCGCCCAACACATGCCAGGGCTCGAGCGCCAGGCGCAATTCAACCTCGACGCCGCAGGCGTGGAACTCGCCCAGGCGCGGAAAGCGGAACTCGAGGTGCGGCGCAAACCAGTCGGCAGCCAGGGCATAACCGAATTGCGCGAGTTCTTCGAGCACGTCGCCCAGGTCCTGCCCGATGAAATGCGGCAGCATGAAACGGTCGTGCAATTCGGTGCCCCAGCGTTTCAGGTGCGCCGGCCGGTAGGGCTGCTGCCAGAAGCGCGCGACCAGGCAACGCATCAAGAGCTGCTGCGTCAGGCTCATGCGCGCATGCGGGGGCATCTCGAAGGCGCGCATCTCCAGCAGGCCCAGGCGCCCGGTGGGCCCGTCGGGCGAGTACATCTTGTCGATGCAGAACTCGGCGCGGTGCGTGTTGCCGGTCGAATCGACCAGCAGGTTGCGCATCAGCCGGTCGACCAGCCATGGCGGGCAGCCGCCCGAGCCCTGCGCCGCGACGATGCGCCGCAGCTCGGCGAAAGCGATCTCGAGTTCGTAGACCGAGTCGTTGCGCGCCTCGTCGATGCGCGGGGCCTGGCTGGTCGGCCCGACGAACATGCCCGAAAACAGATAACTCAGCGCCGGGTGGTTGTGCCAGTAAGCGACCATGCTGGCGAGCAGGTCGGGCCGGCGCAGGAAGGGCGAATCCGCCACCGTCGCGCCGCCGAGCACGAAATGATTGCCCCCGCCCGTGCCGGTGTGGCGCCCGTCGAGCATGAACTTTTCCGTTGACAGGCGCGTCTCGTGCGCAGCCTGGTACAAATGCGTGGTCTGGTCGACGAGCTCGCCCCAGTTGTGCGCCGGGTGGATGTTGACTTCGATGACCCCGGGGTCGGGCGTCACGCGCAGGGTGGCCAGGCGCGGGTCTCGCGGCGGCTCGTAGCCTTCGACGATGACAGGCAGGCGCATCTCGAGCGCCGTGTCTTCGAGCGCGGCGACGAGTTCCAGGTAGTCCTCCAGTGCAGAGATCGGCGGCATGAAAATGTAGAGGCGCCCGCCGCGCGGCTCGGCGCTGATCGCGGTGCGCGTGATCCACGCCGCCGATTCGTGCCGCGCCGGCACGCGCCCAGCCTCGGCTTGCGGGCCCGTCCGCGCCGCGCCGGCCCCACCTTCACTCGATCGCGGCGCGCGGTTCAGTGCGTGGTAAGTCGGCAGTGCCGGGAAGGATTGCGTCAGGTCGGCGGCGTGGATCGAAGGCAGGTCACCCTTGGCCGCCCAGGGCTGCGAATCGAGCGGCAGCCGGTACCCGAGCGCCGAATCGCCCGGGATCAGGTAGCAGCGCTCGCGCAGGAACCACGCTCCCGACCTCCAGCGCGGCACGGCCGAAGGCGAGTCATCGCAAACAGAAATCGGCAACACATGACCGACCACCGCGTCCAAGCCCTGGCTGAACGCTTTGCGCAGGCGCTCGCGCTCCAGCGGGTCGGCCAGGCGCGCGTCCAGCGGATCGACATTGCTCGGCAGTTTGCGCTCGCGCCACAGGTAGTACCAGGCGTCCTCATAGGCCGGGAATACGTGACGAGGGTCGAGCCCCAGGCGCCGGGCGACGCCGGCCAGGAACCGCTGCGCCTGGCCTTCGGTGAGCCCGTAGTCGCGCTTTTCGCTGGCAAAAAATTCGGGGTGCGACCAGATCGGCTCACCGTCCTTGCGCCAATAGAGATTGAGTGACCAGCGTGGCAACTGTTCACCCGGGTACCACTTGCCCTGTCCGTAATGCAGCAGCCCGCCCACGCCGTATTTCGCGCGCAGCCGCTCCATCAGGTCGGCACTGAGGGCGCGTTTGCTCGGCCCCAAGGCCTCGGTGTTCCATTCGGCGCCCTCGCGATCATCGACGGAGACGAAGGTCGGCTCGCCACCCTGGGTCAGGCGCACGTCATGGCGCTGCAGGTCGGCGTCGACCTGCTCGCCCAATTGCTCGATGCTTGCCCATTGCGCGTCGCTGTAGGGCAGGGTGACGCGCGGCGCTTCCCAGACGCGCACCACGCTCATTTGGTGTTCGAAACTCGTTTCGCAGTCCTCGAGCGATCCTTGCACCGGCGCTGCGGAAGTGGGGTCAGGCGAACACGCCAGCGGGATATGCCCTTCGCCGGCGAGCAGGCCCGAGGTGGGGTCCAGGCCGATCCAACCGCCACCGGGCAGGTAGACCTCGCACCAGGCGTGCAGGTCGGTGAAGTCGGTGGGCGTGCCGCTCGGTCCGTCGAGTGCCTTCACGTCGCTCTTCAACTGGATCAGGTAGCCCGACACGAAGCGCGCCGCCAGCCCCAAGTGGCGCAGCACCTGCACGAGCAGCCAGGCGCTGTCGCGACAAGAACCACTGGCTTTGATCAGGGTCTGCTCGGGCGTTTGCACGCCGGGCTCCATGCGGATCAGGTAGCCGATCTCGCGCTGCAGGCGCTGGTTCAGCTCGACCAGAAAATCGTTGGTGCGTTTCTTCCCACGCGGCACGCCCGCGACAAAAGCCGCGAGGCGCGGCGTGAGTGGGCCGGTGAGGCGGTACGGCGCAAGCTCATGCGCGAGCGCTGTGTCGTAGTCGAAAGGAAACTGCTCCGCCGCAGGTTCGAGGAAGAAGTCGAAGGGGTTCAGCACGGCCATCTCGGCAACGATGTCGACCTCGATGCGCATCGAGCTCGTCTTGTCGGGGAACACCAGGCGCGCGAGGTAGTTCGACTGCGGGTCTTGCTGCCAGTTGATGAAATGTTGGCTCGGCTCGACGCGCATCGAATAACTGAGCACGCGCGTCCGCGAATGCGGCGCCGGCCGCAGGCGCACCACCTGCGGCCCGAGGTGAATCGGCCGGTCGTAGCGGTAGTGCGTGACGTGATTCAGCGCGACATGGATCGACATCGAGGCCTTCCAAGGGCAGGGTGCGCGATTGTGGGGCTCTAGGCCGTCACCGGGACGAGGAAATCGCGACTGATGCCCACCCCCAGCGTACCGACACGTTCCAGGAACTGCGTCAGATAGGCGTGCAGGCCGGTCGCGAGGATTTCGTCGATGCGCGCGTACTGCAGGTCGGCGCGCATGCGCCCGGCGCGGCGCAGTGTGTCGCTCGACTGTTCGTTGGCGACGAATGCGAGATTGGCCACCACCTCGTTCATGCATGCCGCGAGCGAGCGCGGAATATCCGGGCGCAGCATCAGCAGCTCGGCCACCTTGTCGGGCCGGATCAGGTTGCGGTAGGCCTTGCGGTAGACCTCGAAGGCCGAGACCGAGCGCAGGATGGCCGACCAGTGGTAGAAATCGTATTCGACGTCGCGCGCGCCGCCCTGGTCTTGCGTTTGCGTCTGCGAGTTCGGGCCGGCGCCGAAGTATTCACTCGGTACAGCGTGGAATTTCACGTCGAGGAGGCGGGCGGTATTGTCGGCGCGTTCGAGGAAGCTGCCGATGCGCAGGAAGTGGAACGACTCGTCCTGCAGCATCGTTCCCACAGTCACGCCGCGCGACAGGTGGGAGCGAAACTTCACCCACTCGAAGCCCGCTGCCGGGTCACGCTGGAACGCCCCGGTGGCGACGAAGCGCTGGAATTCGAGCCAGGTCTGGTTCTGCGTTTCCCAGACTTCGGTGCTCAGCGTGCCGCGCACCGCACGTGCATTCTCGCGCGCTGCGCGCAGGCAATTGCTGATACTCGACGGATTGGCCTCGTCGCTCATCATGTAGGCCATCACCTTGCGGGCGGTGGCCTGGCCGTGGTGCTGGGCGAAATCGTCGGTCAGTTCGCTGATGCTCAGCAGTCCCTTCCAGCCGTCCAGTGCCGCGTCGGCGGTTTGCGGCAGCAGGGACGTCTGGTAGTTGACGTCGAGCATGCGCGCGGTATTCTCGGCCCGCTCCATATAACGGGCCATCCAGTACAGATGGTCAGCGGTTCTAGACAGCATGCTTGCCCGCCGCAAGGCCGAGAACACCGCTGATGCGCTGGCGCGTTTTGCCGAACTCTGGCTTCGCCCCAGGTCGCTGCGCGACGTGACCGGCCCGCTCCATATCACGGGCCGTCCAGTGCAGAGGGTCGGCTGTGCGGGACAGCATGGCGCGCGCGCTGATCAAGCCTCGAGGACCCAGGTGTCCTTGGTGCCGCCGCCCTGCGATGAATTGACCACGAGCGAGCCCTCCTTGAGCGCCACACGCGTCAGTCCGCCGCTGACGATCTGCACGTTCTTGCCCGAGAGCACGAATGGCCGCAGGTCGATGTGGCGCGGCGCGATTCCGCTGTCGACGAAGGTCGGGCAGGTCGACAGGCTGAGCGTCGGCTGGGCGACGTAATTGGCCGGGGCTGCGAGCAGGGCTGTTCGGAATTCGGCGATCTCGGTCTTCGTCGCGGCCGGGCCGACGAGCATGCCATAGCCGCCCGCGCCATGCACTTCCTTCACGACCAGCTCGCCCAGATGGTCGAGCACGTACTTCAGGTCGTCGCGCGAGCGGCCGAGGTAAGTCGGTACATTGGCCAGGATCGGTGTCTGCCCGAGATAGAACTCGATCATCTTGGGCACATAGGGATAGATCGACTTGTCGTCGGCAACGCCGGTGCCCACCGCGTTGGACAAGGTCACATTGCCGGCGCGGTAGGCACCGAGCAGCCCGGCGCAGCCCAGCGTCGAATCGGACCGGAATACGGCGGGATCGAGAAAATCGTCGTCGATGCGCCGGTAGATCACGTCGACCCGCTTCGGCCCTTGCGTGGTGCGCATGAAGACGAAATCGTCCTTGACGAACAGGTCCTGGCCTTCGACCAATTCCACACCCATTTGCTGGGCGAGGAAGGCGTGCTCGAAGTAGGCGCTGTTGTACATGCCCGGCGTGAGGACCACGACGGTGGGATCGTTTGCCGCGGCCGGCGCCACCGCTCGCAACGTTTCGAGCAGCAGATCGGGGTAATGCGCGACCGGCTCGACCCGATGCAGGCTGAACAGCTCGGGGAAGAGCCGCATCATCATCTTGCGGTTTTCCAGCATATAACTCACTCCGCTGGGAACGCGCAGGTTGTCTTCGAGCACGAAATAGCTGCCGCTTCCGTCGGGGTTCGCGGCACGCACGATATCGATGCCCGCGATGTGCGAATAGACGCCGTAGGGGACGTCGATGTGCATCATTTCGGGGCGGAACTGGGTGTTGTTCAGCACCTGTTCGGCCGGCACGACGCCAGCCTTGACGATTTCCTGTGCGTGATAGACGTCGTCGATGAACCGATTCAGTGCGGTCACGCGCTGGCGCAGGCCGCGCGCGAGCTCGGCCCATTCATGGGCGGGAATGACGCGCGGGATGAGGTCGAACGGAATCAAACGTTCGGTGCCCGAGCCGTCTTCGTCCTTCGCGCCGTACACGGCGAATGTGATGCCGACACGGCGGAAGATGACTTCCGCCTCTTCGCGCCGGGCCCGGATGACGTCGCCCGGCTGCTGCGAGAGCCAGCGCTGGTAGCCGTGGTAATGTTCGCGCACCGTATCGGCGCCGGCGTGCATCTCGTCGAAGCTGGGTTTCATTCGACCGTCTCCTCACGGTCACGATAGCAAATTTCGGACCTGAAGCCGCCGCAGGCATCGACGCCCGCTCGCTAAACGATCTTCTCCCCCGGATGCGTGATCTTGCGCATCGGCTCGTAGCGCGCCGACTTGCTGCACAGCGGGTAGGCTGTCTGGCTGCCGTCCCAGTGCGGATCCTCGATCGATTCGAAGACCTGGCGCAGCTTCTGCCCCCAGCTGCTGCGAATCATGTGGAAGTAGGGGTTGTGCTCGTCGATGCAGACGATTCTCTGGGTCTGGTAGCGATCGCGCTCGTACACCAGCAGATCCAGCGGCAGACCAACCGAGAGGTTGGATTTCAGGGTCGAGTCCATTGACACCAGGGCACATTTGGCGGCTTCGTCCAGCGGCGTCGCCGGCGTGAGCATGCGGTCCAGGACCGGCTTGCCGTACTTCGAGTCGCCGATCTGGAAGTAACAGGTTTCGCGTGTCGCTTCGATGAAATTGCCTGCCGAATACACCTGGAACAGGCGCATCGCCTCGCCGCGAATCTGGCCGCCGAAAATCATCGTGGCGTTGAAATCGACGCCGGTCTGCTTGAGCGATGGTCCGTCCTGCTCGTAGACGCGGCGCACCGCGCTGCCCAGCACGCGAGTCGCGTCGAACATGCTGGTGGCGTTCCAGATCGTCAGTGGTGCAGCCTCGCCAGCGTCGAGCTTCTCGACCTGCAGAATTTCGCGGACCGACTGCGAGACCGACAGGTTACCCGCCGACAGCATCACCATCAGCCGGTCGCCTGCCCCCTCGTAGATCATCATCTTGCGAAAAGTGCCGATCTGGTCCAGACCCGCATTGGTGCGCGAGTCGGACAGGAACACCAGGCCGGCGTCGAGTTTGATGCCGATGCAGTAGGTCATGAAGTCGTTCCGTGGAGATCTACAGGTTTTCGAGGTCAATCTTGCTGCCCGCGGCGGCGAGCATCAGGATGCTGCGCGCAGCCACTGACAGGTGGATTTCGCCTTGACCTTGCCAAGTCGCCAGGCCACGCGGATGCGAGGTGTCGAGCACGCCCTGCCAGACTCCTGCCGGTAGTATGAACTCCACGTCGCCGGTGCTGCCGTTGACGAGCCACAGCAGGGGCGCTTGCGCGCGACCCGGCTTGCCGATCAGGCAGGCCAAGACCTGTTGACCGAACTGACGCCATTCGTCGCCCTGCAGGGGCTTGCCGTCGGCGCGCAGCCAGGTCAGGTCGTGCAATCCCCTGGCGTCGGTGAGGCCGTCGTACCAGCGGTTCGCCAGCGGCAACGCCTGTCGGCGCAAGGCGAGAACACGCTCGGTGAAGGCGAGCAGGTCGGCATCTAGCTTGTCCCAGGCGATCCACGTCGTTGCATTGTCCTGGCAGTAGGGGTTGTTGTTGCCGCCTTGGGTGTGGCCGAATTCGTCGCCGGCGGCGAGCATGGGCGTGCCCTGCGCCAGAAGCTCGGTCGCGAGCAGGGCACGCTGCAAGCGGCCGCGCAGTTGCTGCACCCGCGGGTCGTCGC
>JBAQUQ010000353.1:0-10879 GCA_049297615.1 Burkholderiaceae bacterium | reverse complement strand
GCTCTACACCGCGCAGCTTGCGCTGCGGCGCGCCCGCCTGGCGATGGCGCATCTGCTCGACCCGGTGCCGCGCGCACCGCAGCACTGGCCGCCGCTGGCGCAACGCTATATCGATCTTGCCGCGACCGCGCTCGACGCGCTCGAAGGCGCCGCCGCCGTCAGCGCCGCATCGAGTCGCGGCAGTCCCTGATCGCCCGCGCGAACAGCGGCACGGCCGAGACGATTCGCAGTTTGCGGCTCACCGGCCCGGCCGCGGGCAAGCGGAACGGCGGCACACTGTCGGTGACGAGCAGCTGTGATATGACCTCGTCGGCCAGCACCTCGGCGGCCGGCTCGACGAACAGGCCGTGCGCCGCGCAGGCAATCACCTGGCGCGCGCCGGCGTGGCGCAAGGCCTGTGCGGCACGCTTCATCGTGTCGCCGCTGGCGATCAGGTCGTCGAGCAACAGCACGGTCGTGCCGGCGACGTCGCCCGCCACCAGGTTGTCGCTGCTCACCAAGCCCGCGCTGCGGCGCTTGTCGACCAGCGCAAAACCGACCGGAACCGAGAGCCGCTCGACGATCGATTCGCGCCACAACTGGGCGCGCTTGACTCCGCCGGGGTCGGGTGAGGCTACGGCGAGCGGCCCGTCGCCGGCGATCTCGGGCAGGACCGCATCGAAGGCACGATGCGCCTCGAGGTGCAGGGTCGTGCAGCGAAATGCGTTCTGGAACGCCGCGACGTTGTGCACCTCGAGCACGATGATCCGGGCCAGGCCGACGGCTTCGAACAACTGCGCCACATAGCGCAGCGTGACCGGGTCGAAGGGCTTGGTCTGGCGGTCTTTGCGCGCGTAGGCGAGATAGGGCACGACGGCGCTGACGCGCGCCGCGCCATGCTCGCGCAGCGTGGCGATGAACATCAGCGCGCGGAACAACTTGTCGTGCGGGCTTTGGTTCGGGATGGCGTGCGGCCCGCCGTGCAGGCTGGCGACCACATAGACGTCGGCGCCGCGCGGGTCGACCTGGGGCCGCAGCTTGTGCTCGCCGTCTTCGAAGCTGCGGTCCTCGAAGGGGCTCAGGGCTTCGTCCAGTGCCGCAGCGAGCGCTGCCGCGAAACTACAGTCGGGGTCGAGACAAAACAAGAGCATGGTCACGCGCCAACCTCAGGATCGGCAGCATCGGCACGGTGGAACGCGAAGGAGGCGAATTCGCCGATGAACCGCTCCAGTTCAGAGTCCGGCAGTTGGTCGATTCCGGCCGCGCCGGCACGCCCGGCGCCGCCGAAGCGGCCGCACAATTCATTCGCACCGCCCGCTGCAGCCAGTGGCGCGCGCACGCTGACGACGAAGCCGCCTTCGCGCAAAGGTCTGAGCACGGCATGCGCGCGCGCCGGATGGGCGAGCGCCAATCGATTCGCCAGGGCCCCGATCACGCGCCGGCTCCAGGGGGCATCGGGCAGGACGACGACGCAGGCGCGATCGTTCTCCCAGTGCGGCGCCAGCTTCTCGCCGAGTTCGAGGTCGGCGCGGCGCAGGGCGTCGAGCTGTCGTGCGAGGGGCTCGTGGTCGAGCAGATCGAAGGGGCTGCGATAGCGCGCCATGATCCGGTACAGGTGCTGCGCGGCGATCGGCACGTCTTTCCCTGCTTCGCCGTAGGCGTTGTAGTTGATCGCCTCGCCGAGCAGCTGCAGCCGGGCGCGCTGCGGCTCGGCCAGCCCGGAGCTTTCAGCCAGCGCGTCGGCCACCTCGGTGAGGTTGTCGCCATAGGCACCCACCAGCGCCCAGGCGCGATGCGCGCCACCGATGTAGCGGTCCATCAACAGGCTGGTGCAGACCCGGGCGCCGAATTCGATATGCGTTTCCAGGTTGGGGTGGACGGGCATGTCGGATACCGCGTGATGGTCGAAGTAGCGCACCCGCGCGCCCTGTTCGAGCAGGCGCAGCAGGGCCGCGCGATTGCGCTGCATCGAGATGTCGCACACCAGGATCTCGTCGCCCGGCCCCGCCTGCACCCGATCGAGCAGGGCGATATCGCGCTTCGGCCCCGTGACCAGGCTCGCCGGCGCTGGTTCATGCAGGCGCCACTGCAGCACGGCGCACAGGCCGTCGGCGTCGCCGTTGCAGACATCGATGTGCCGGTTCATGCCTCAGACTCTGAGCCGCAACGCCTCGAAGTGTGCGCCCGGCATGGCTTCACGGCCAGCGTTGTGGTCCGTGCGCTACACGTCTACGCCGCGCGCGCAGCGACCGGAATTCGCGCCGCGGCGAGGAACTCGTCGATGAAGACCTCGATGCCGTCCCAGTCGGTGTACTCATGGTCCTTCGAGGTGTCGGTGCTCTGCCCGCGCTGGCGCGCGATCATGCGCATCACGAGGCGCTTGAAGTAGTCGTACTGCGTGTACTTCAGCGCGCCGGCGATGCAGCAGGTGGCCACGGGGTTGAGCGCGGCGTCGTCGACGAAGTCATAAAGCAGGCGCTGCACCTCGATGCGGCTTTCCATGTCCTCCAGAGCCGCGCCGAGGCTGACCGAGAAGACGGCACAGGGCAGCGCGCTGAGCCAGGCGTGATAACGCTTGGCGAAGTCCACGAGCGCGGCCGGGTGCTTGTTCTGGTGCACCGGGCCGCCGAGAATCGCGCCTTGATAGACGGGGATCACGGCCTGGGCTGCCGGTGTCGCGGTATCGACCAGGTCGACGCGGTGGCCGCGGATGCGCAAGCGCTCGGCGATGAACTCGGCGATCTTGCGCGTCTGGCCTTCGGCGCTCGCATAAGCGACGAGGAGGGGTTGCATGTTGAGGGTCCTTGCTCGAATCGGTCCGAGACATGGTCCGGCCTGGCTCGACCTCGGCCCCAAGCATAAATCGGGACGATCTCACGAGGCTTGATCCTGGACAAGGCAGCATGGCGGCGCCCTCTGTCGTCGCCCGGTTCGAGGCCGAGCTGGCGCGCAAACCGGCGACCGCGTTTTTCGTTCGGCTCGGACGCGGCTTTGGCAGTGGGCCGCTGGCCGCTGGCCACGATCGAGCAAGCCGTGCAGGCGACGACTTGCGGCAGGTCAATCGGGCAGGGCGGCGGCGCGCGATACTGGTTCCTTGGAGTCGCTTCGCGCTGCACACCGCAGTTCGCGTGTCGATGACGTCCATGAAGCCATTTCGCGACCGCGACGACGCCGCCCGGCAACTGGCGAAAGCCTTGGCGCCGTGGCGCGGCGCAAACGCCGTGGTCTACGCGATTCCTCGCGGTGCGATACCCATGGCGGTACGGCTTGCCGAGGAACTCGACGCCGAGCTCGACGTGGTGCTCACGCACAAACTCGGCGCGCCGGGCAACCCGGAGTTCGCGATCGGCGCGGTCGCCGAGTCGGGCTGGAGCCACCTTCAAGACCACGGCCTGGACATCGGCGCTGCCTACGTGCAGCGCGAGACCGCCGCCCAGCTCGAACGCCTGCGTGAGCGGCGCCGGAACTACGGCGCGGCGCGGGTGCCGGCGACCGACCGCACGGCCATCGTCGTCGACGACGGCCTGGCCACCGGATCGACGATGATCGCCGCCCTGCATGCACTGCGCCAGCAAGGGCCGTCGCGCCTGATCTGCGCCGTTCCCGTCGCCGCCGCCGACAGCCTGAGCCGCGTGCGGCCGCTTGCCGACGAACTGGTGTGTCTGCACGCCCCGCCGGACTTTCACGCCGTGGGCCAGTACTACGAGCACTTCGAGCAGGTCGACGACGCCCATGTCATCGCCGCATTGCAGGGCGCGCGCCAAGCGGCCCGCCCGGCACGGCCCTAGGAGCCAGCATCGGCGCGGTGCGCGCCGAGCCGGATTTCAAGTCCAGGGGTAGCGTGGCACATCAGCCGCGCCGCACCCACCGGTCGACACTCCATGGGCCACCGCCGGCAGCTGCGAGGTAAAGGAAGACGAAGCAATACAGTGCCGCCAGTTCGCCCCCGTTGAGGAGCGGCCAGAAACCGCGGGGTGCGTGCGCGATGAAATAGGCAAAGGCCATCAGGCCTGAGAGCACGAATGCGACTGGGCGGGTGAACAAGCCGACAAGCAGAAGAAGTCCACCAAACAGCTCCAACAATCCGGCCACGCCGCTCAAGGACCACAGGATCGTGGGCGAAGGACGAGGGGCCGGAAACGCAAGCCACTTTTGCATTCCATGTGCAAGGAACAGAAAGGCTGCGACGATGCGTAAAACGCTGAGCAGTCCAGGTGTCCATTTCGCGATGGCTGTATTCATGTTCGGCACTTTGAAGTCCATTGCTGCGTCTGATACCCGCACGATACCCGCACTGAAGAGGAGTTCCAAGCAGATCCCGTTGCAGCTCAACGGCGGCATTGCAGACCCCCTGCCGCGCGGGCAAACTCGCGGAATCGTTTTCTCAGCTTCGCCGGGGAGCTTGTATGTTGCGCGGGAGTTGCCTTTGCGGTGGCGTGCGGTACGAGATCACCGGCGCGCTGTCGGGCGCCCTCAACTGCCACTGCTCGATGTGTCGAAAGGCGCATGGCGCAGCTTTTCGCAGTCGCGCGCGCGTTCGCGCCACCGATTTCCGATGGGCTCAGGGCGAAGAACTGGTGACGTACTACGAGTCCTCGCCAGGCAATCACCGAGGCTTCTGCCGCGTCTGCGGGTCCCCTCTTCTCAGTCGCTTTGACCACGATCCGTCTTTCTACGGCCTTCCACTCGGCGCGCTCGACGATGATCCGGGGGTGAAGCCCAGGCTTCATGTATTCGTCGCCCACAAAGCGCCGTGGTTCGACATAACCGATGAGCTGCCCCAATTCCCGGAGCTTCCGAAGAAGGCTCCTTGAGGGCCTCGGACAAGGTCGTGCAGCGCTTCCACTATTGCTTCACCTGCGCGCTCCTGCTCGCCGCTTGCGGCGGCGGCAGTGAGGATGCCGGATCAGCGGCGATCCCGAACGACGTGCCTCCCCTGGTGCGGCAACAGTACATTGCGCACACACTGCCTCCAGTCGGATACTCGGTCGCCGTTGCGTGGCTGACGGCGATTCACGATGAGAGGTCACCGGCCACGAGTCGCGTTGAAGTCGATTACTTGCGCGCGTACTGCCGCAATGCAACAGAGACGCGGCTCATCTCATCCTACGAATACGGCGATGCGCGATTCGAGGGTGGAACTTGGCAACGCCGCCCGAACTGGTTCGCGAGCGGCTACATAGGAAGCTTGCCGCATGCGATCGACATGCCAGCTGGAACGGTGTCTTTCATGCCCTCATCGCAGCCCGCTGCGGCATGGCACTTGTGGGCGCCGCGCGGGCTTGTCCCGAGCTTGGCCCCATCGGTAGCGAAGTGCTGGATGGAAGCGTCGGTCTTCATTTCCGGTGCAGCCTTGGTCCAGGGCGGGCTCGACTACTATGTGTCGCTCACGAGTTCGGCACCGCTGGAGGCCGGAGTGAGCAACTGGTCCTTTGCGTCCCCTGGATGGCAGGAGCTCACCTGGGGCAAATAGCGGTCAGACAGCGCATCGCACTGCCTATCCATTCAGTCCAGCGGACCACCTCCGGCAGCCGCTGCACCCGACAATGATCCGTCTCGAGGAAGCCCGATGGTCGAAGTCTCGTACCTGTTGTTCACCGTGGCGTCCCTGGTCCTCATCGCCACGCCGGGCCAGGACATGATGATCGTCATGTCGCGCTCCATCGCCCAGGGCGCGGCGGCCGGCGTCATCACGGCGGCCGGGGTGAGCGTCGGCCTGGTGGGCCACACCCTGCTCGCGACCCTGGGCCTGGGGGCCATCCTGCGCGCATCGGAGTGGCTCTTCCTCGCCTTCAAGCTCGCCGGTGCCGCCTACCTCGTCTACCTCGGCATCGGCCTGCTGCGCAGCAAGACCTCCGAGTGGCTGGTTCAAGCGTCTTCCAGGCGCACCATGGCTCGATTGTTCATCGACGGGGCGGTCTCGAACATCTCCAACCCCAAGGTCGCGGTCTTCTACTTCGCCTTCCTGCCGCAGTTCGTCCTGCCGGGAGCCGCGCATCCGACCCTGTCGGTGTTTGTGCTGGGCCTGCTCTTCGCCGCTCTCACCTTCCTCGTCAAGGGTCCGGTCGGCTGCTTCGCGGCCCTGTTGTCGGCCTGGTTGCGCTCGCGCCCCGCAGTGCTGGCCTGGCTGTATCGCTGCAGCGGTGTCGTCTTCGTCGCGCTGGGCGTCAAGCTGATCTTCGAGCGTCGCGAATGAAGACGGCTGAATCCTGCACGGCGGGGCCGATGTCGTTGACGCCGTGAACGCGAGAGCAAGGGCACTCGCTCTGCTTGGCGTCGGCGCGATTCTCGGCGCGGCGATCTGGCTGTTCTCGCCCTGGCTCACCGGACGGGCCGAGCCCTGGGACGCGGACTTCCCGCTGTGGGGCTTGTCTTGGTTGCTGATCGGCGTCGCGGGCGGGCTCGTCGGCCGGCTGCGAGGCTTGTGCCTTCCCGTGGGCTACGCCCTGGGCCAGATGCTGCTCACGATCCAGTCCCTGTTCACGGGGCCATTCGGCGCGCTCGGCTGGATGTTCATCGCAGGCTATGCGGGGGTGTCTGTCTCGCTGGCTGGGGCCATCATCGGCGTGTTTGCCCTTCGCAGGCGTTTCCAGCGACCGCGTGGTTGAGGATCGACTGATCAAACCGCTGCTGAGGGCGGTTGTGCACGCTTGGTGGTCCAGGCGCGCTGCACCGCGCGACCGGCGCGCCACAGCGCCAGCGCCCTGCCCAGGGTGCGCAGCACGGCGCGCGGCATCCACATCGCCAGGAAGGCAGCGGGAATGAGCACGGACACGAGGGCGACCGCGGGCCGGCCACGCATCGCACGCCGCAAGACGAGGCCGCGCTCGACCCAGACCGAAACATGCAGCAGCGGAGCGAGCGATCGGGCGAGCTGCACGCGCTGCTGCTGGGCGCGCTGCACGAGCAGTCCGCGGCGTGCCGCGAGCAGCTGGCGATATTGCGCGCCGGTCACGGCGGGGTGATTTCGCCGGCGCGCCGCTGCCACTACCTTCGCGCGATCAGCATGCCGATCAAGAGACCCAGCCCCGCGCTGATACCCATCGCGGTATAGGGATGTTCGTGCACGGCCTGGTCGGTGGCGCGCGCCGCGCGTTTGGCGTTGTAGATCGCGCTCTCCTCCAGGCGGCTCAACTCGGCCTTGGCTCTGCGCAGTTGGGACTCGAACTTGTCGCGCGCCGCAGTGAACTGGTCGCTGCCGGTGCGCTGCGCGTTTTCCAGCAGGTGCTCGGCTTCTTCGACCATTTCCTGCAGGCTGTGCGCCAGGCGGTCGCGTGCGCTTTGATCGGCGTCGGCGGCGGGGGTCGTGGTTTCCATGGTGTGTCCTTCCGGGTTGAGGTGTTGCCACGATGGCAGCACGGAGAATCAATGCACAGGACCGGGGCCGCGGGCTTCATCGGCATGCATTCGAGTGGCGCGGCTCGCGCATGTTAACGCGGCGCGCTCACGCCGCCGATTCGTGTTGCAGCAAGGCGGTCGCGAGTTGTCGGTGCAAACCGACCACGCCGCCGATGATGAGCAGGGCCGGCGCCTTCACGGCGTGGGTCAGGGCCAGTTCCGGCAGGGTGCGCAAGTTGCCGAGCACGGTGCGCTGGCCGGGCAAGGTGGCGCGCTCGGCCAGTGCGGCCGGCGTGTCGGCGGCCAGGCCGTGGGCGACGAGTCGCTCGCAGATCAGCGCCAGGCTGGCAACGCCCATGAAGATCACCAGGGTCTGCTTCGGCCTGGCCAGCAGGGGCCAGTCGAGATCGACACCGCCCTTCTCGCCGCTGCCGCCGGGGCCGATTGCGCGTGCGCACGGATGGCCGGTCACGAAGACCAGGGTGTCGGCGTGGTCGCGGTGCGTCAGCGGTATGCCGGCGCTGGCGGCGGCGCCCTGCGCCGCGCTGATGCCGGGGATCACTTCGAAAGGGATGCCATGCGCGGCCAGCGCCTGCACTTCCTCGCCGCCGCGGCCGAAGATGTAAGGATCGCCGCCTTTGAGCCGCAGCACCGGCCTGCCCGCGCGCGCCAGGCGAATCATCAGCTCGATGATCGCCTGTTGCGGCATCGCATGCTGGCCGCTCTGCTTGCCGACATAGATGCGCTCGGCGCTTTTCGGCACCAGCTCCAGCACCTGCGTGCCCACCAGGTGGTCGTAGAGCACGACGTGGGCGGCGCGCAAGGCCTTGGCGGCCTTGAGCGTCAGCAGTTCGGGGTCGCCCGGGCCTGCGCCGACCAGGGTGACGCGCGCCGCCGCAGCGCTGCTGCGCAACTTCGGCGCTTCGTTCAGCGCGGTCATCGGTCTGTCCATGGCGAGTCGATCAGGGCTTGGGCAGGACCGCGGTGGCTTCGAGTTCGATCTTGCCCGGGTGGTCGAGCAAGTCGGCGACGAAGATCATGCTCATCGCCGGGTAGTGCGTTCCCGTGGGCGTTCCCATCTGCTCGCGCCAGACCGCGCCGAGCGCGCGCCGCGCGGCGAGGTAGGCCGGTTTGTCGCAGCAGTACGCCGTCATGCGGCAGATGTGGCGGGGTTCGGCCCCGGCCTGGCGCAGCACGGCCAGGACGTTTTGCAGCGCCTGCCTGAATTGCGCAACGATGTCGTCCGACTCGAACTTCTGCTGCGCGTTCCAGCCGACCTGGCCGGCGATGAAGACGATTCGCCCGGCGTCGACGGCGACGCCGTTCGCGTAGCCGATCGGCGCGGCCCAGCCTTCGGGAAGCAGCACTTGCACCGTCGTTCTCCTGGGGGCGGCCGGTCAATCGGTGTAGCGCGGCGGGTCGGGGTCGGTGGCCCAATCCCCGTCGGGCACCGGCAGCTTGGCGAGCCAGGCTCGCACCAGGGCGACATGTTCGGTTTCTTCGGCGCGCAACTCGAGCGCCGCGCGGCGCACCGATGCGTCGGTCGCGGCCTTGGCGAGCTGGTCGAAGAACGCTTCAGCACGCTGCTCGGCGGCCAGCGCCAGTTGCAGCGCGTGCCAGGGCTGCATCAGGTAGTGCACTTCGTCGATGGCCACCGTCTCGGGTGCTTCGAACCCCGGCCAGGCGTGCACGTCGGCGGCCGGTGCGCTGGCTTCGGTCCAGCCCATCTCGCTCATGATCTGCTGCGCATGTTTGCCTTCGTAGTGCGCCATGGTTCGGAACAGCTTGGCGACCTCGCGGTTGTTGTGCATCTCCATCGCGTCGGCGAACTCGGTGTAGCGCTGCACCGCCTCGCGCTCCATCGCGAGCGCTTGCGCCATGAACTCCTGGAGCGTGTGCGCATGGCTTCGCATCGATGCCTCCTGTGTCCGGTCGGCGCTCATTGGTGCCCCCTACGTCGCTGCGCGCCGCTCCCCAAGGGCCACGCAGGGGCCCCTTCGTGGCCCAGGGGGAGTGAGCGCCTTGGGAACGGCCCGTCGGCGCTCACAGCTCGAACTCCGCTTCGAGTTCAGCCACGCTTGCGCCTGGCTTGGCGCACTGCGCCGTGTAGGGCGGGCGGTTGCCGGCGTAGAGCACGCCGATATTGAAGCCGTCGTCGGTCATGATGCGGCGTGCCGCGCGGGCCGGATCGTCGGTCGGCGCCACGGGTGCCGGGTGCGCAAACTGCTTCCACTCGCGCTGCTCGGGCCGGAACGTGACACAGGGACTCAGCACTTCGATGAAGGCGAAGCCCGGGTGGCGGATGCCCTGCGCGATGATGTCTGCCGTGCCGTTGGGGTCGCCGGAAAAAGCCCGGGCGACGAAGCTGGCGCCCGCCGCGAGCGCGATCACCAGGGGGTGAAACGAGCGCACGCCGGTGCCGCCGGGCGAGAGCTTGTTGTCCCAGTCGGGTTCGGTCGTCGGCGACGCCTGGCCCTTGGTCATGCCGTAGACATGGTTGTCCATCACGATATAGGTCAGGTCGACATTGCGCCGGCAGGCGTGCATGAAGTGATTCCCGCCGATCGAGTAACCGTCGCCGTCACCGCCGGTGACGAGCACGGTCAGGTCCGGGCGCGCGACCTTCAATCCGGTGGCTGCGGCGAGCGCGCGGCCGTGCACACCATGGAAGCCGTAGCAGGTGGTGTACGCGGGGATGCGCGACGAGCAACCGATTCCCGAGACCACGGCCACTTCATGCGGCGGCAACTGCAATGCCGCCAGCGCCTTGGTGATCGCGCCGAGCACGGTGAAATCGCCGCAGCCGGGGCACCAGATCGGCTTGGTGCCCGACTTGTACTGGGCGGCGGTCAGCACGGCTTGTGCGGGAGCGGTGTCATTCATGCGATTTCCTCACAATGAAACGCCGGGCCGCCCCGAGTTTCCTTGCCCCCGCGGGGGGCAGGCTGGGCGCAGCCCGGCCCTGGGGGGTGATCTTCAGGGGCGCAGGCGCGCTGCCAATCGATGATCGCTTGCGTGAGCTCGCCCGGACGCAGGGGCAAAGGGCCGGGGCGGTGGAAGCTCGCCGGCCGGCCCGGCAAGTCGTGCATGGCACGCAGGTAGCGGAACAACTGGGCGCCGTGGTTTTGCTCGACGACCAGGACGCGTCTCACGCCGGCCAGGGCCTGCGACAGGCGCTCGGGCAAGGCCGGTGCCAGCAGGCGCAAGGCGATCAGCTTGACGTGCACGCCTTGCGCCGCGGCGCGCGCGAGCGCCTCGCGCACGGTTGCGGTGACCGAGCCGAAGGTGATCACGGCGGCGTCGACCGCTTCGCCTTCAGGCGCTTCGATGTCGGCCCAGGCGGGCCCGTAGTCGTAGAGCGCGAGCTTGCGCTCGCGCTTGTCGAGCTGGACGCGGTGATCGCGCGCCTGGCTGCTCGGAACGCCTGATTCGCTGTGTTCGAGTCCGTCGGCGGTGTAGGCGGTGCCGGGGGTGCCCGGAATCGCCATGGGCGAGACACCCGAGGCGGTGTCGCGATAGCGCTTGTAGTCGGGCGTGTTCGCCGCGGCGCTACAGCGTGCCG
>JBAQUQ010000352.1:0-2501 GCA_049297615.1 Burkholderiaceae bacterium | reverse complement strand
GCCGCGCTGTACCCGCTGTTGGTCGCTTTCAATGCCGTGCCCAAAGCGGCGATCGTGCCGATCCTGATCGTTTGGTTTGGCATCGGCCTCGGGCCGGGAATCCTCACCGCGTTCCTGATTTCGTTCTCGACCAGGGAGAACATCTCGTACATCAGGTAAAAGCGCACGACCGCGTGGGCGCATCGGGGGTCGGGCAACGAGTGAAACGGCCGAGGATGCTGCCGAGCCATCGCTCAGTCGATGCGTCTGAACGCCTGTCAGCCCAGCGTATGATCTTTCGCGCCTTGCAGATGACGCTTCGCAATGACCACCCGACGCAAAGCTTTGATGGCGCTGCCGTTTCTCGGCGGTGCACCACGCCTGGGCGCGCAGGCGCCGAAGTCGCTACCTGCCAAACGCATCGGCATGCTCGTACTGAGCAACCCCAGGAACTTGACCGCATTGGACCGCTTGTTCTGGCTGACCATGAACAAGAAAGGGTGGCTCGTTGATGTCAATGTGGTGGTCGAACGCGTCTATGCGAATTGGAATGTCGAGCGCTTGGCAGTACTTGCCAGGGAACTGGTTCTCGAGGGCGTCGACCTCATCCTGACGGCTGGACCGGAAGCGACATTGGCGGCAGCGCGTGCCACCCGGACGATTCCGATCGTGTTCTCGGGTGTACTGTGGCCGATCGAGCAGGGCTTGATCGACTCCTTGGCCCGACCTGGCCGCAATTTGACAGGCCACACCTATTTCGCGGGAGTCGAGGTCATCCTCAAGAGGCTGGAGTTCCTGCGCGAAATCATTCCCGCCGCCACCCGTTTGTCGTGGCTGTGGCCGGAAGATTACTTCTTGCCCGAAACCGTGAGCGGCGCGCACCTGGACAAGGCTCCCGCCATGAAAGCGGCTTCAAGTGCCTTGGGCTTCGAAGCGAAATTCCACACGATTCGAACACCGGACGATATCGCAGAGGTGTTTCGCGAGATCACCGGCTGGCGTGCGCAGGCCGTGACGGCGGGCGGCGGGCAAGTCTTCGACGCGCGACAGCGCTTTGCCGAGCTCGCTTTGATGCATCGACTGCCGAGCGTATTTTCGGCCCGCTTGAATGTCGAGGCAGGCGGGCTGTTGTTCTATGGGGTTCCGGACGCGGAGTATTCAACCCTGACGATACGCGCCGCGGAAAACGTGGACGCCATACTGCGCGGCGCAACGCCGGCTGAGATCGCGGTGGAACAGCCCAGCCGCTACGAACTGGTGATCAACAAGGCCACCGCCAAGGCCTTGGGCCTGACGATCCCGCGGCCGCTGCTGCTGCGTGCCGACGACGTCATCGAGTGATGAACCCCTCGAATTGCCGTGACCTTGCGCACTTCGACCCTCGACCCGAACGCCACGCCGCAGCAGATGCAAGGCCATCTGCGTCGCGCCAACGCGATCGCGCAACGCGCGCTGCGCGCCGGCCACCATCCCTTCGGGGCCTTGCTCGTCGCGCCTGATCACCAGACCGTGCTCATCGAGCAAGGCAATGTCGACAGCGTGAATCATGCTGAGTCCGTGCTCGCCCGGCAAGCCGCACGACGCTTCACGAGCGCCGAACTTTGGGCCTGCACGCTGTACACCACGGTCGAGCCCTGCTGCATGTGCGCGGGCACGATTTACTGGGCCAACATCGGGCGGCTCGTGTATGGCATGCAAGAGCGGGCATTGCTCGCCCTCACTGGCGATCATGCGGAAAACCCGACGCTGGATCTGCCTTGTCGCGAGGTGTTCGCGCGCGGGCAGAAGGCGATTCAGGTGTGGGGGCCGGTGGCGGAAGTCGAGGCGGAAATCGCGGCCTTGCATGTCGGCTACTGGCAGCAACGCGGCAGCTGAAACGGCGCTTGACGGCTCACTCGACCATCCGTGAGACGATCCGCTGCACGGGCCCGTGCGCCGGGAATCCGTCTCGATGCGCCTGCCGACGCGGCGCCGGGTAGGGCTCGATGTTGCGCCGGGATGAGGTCTTGCTTGCCCCATCGCCCAAGATCAGCTCGATACGGCGCCGCAGGCGCGCCGTTTCGTTCGCATCGGCGCCGGCCTGGGCACGCCTCAACTGCACATTCAACCAAGCCAGCAATGGCCGGCGCCAACCTTGGGCCGACGCGGTGTCCACCGCAAGTTCCGACAGTGCCGGCTCGGCCCGGCCGCTGCGAAGCAAAACCCCGGCGGCGACCAGGCGCGAGAGCGGGTCGGCGACGCGCCCCAGGGCCTCGACCGAACCCTTGCCTGCGGCCACGTCGCGTTGCGCAGGAGGCAATAGCTCGGCGTCTTGCACCGTGCCCGTGCCCTCCAGGTATGAGGCGTAGGCGCGCTCGGGGGCAGGCGCATCCTGTGCCAGCGCCGCAAACCCGGCGCAGCCATCGAAGACCAGGCTGGCGACACGCGCCGCGCAGCCCAGCAGCTCGGCGCGGGCCAACAGATCGGTGCGGCCGGTGCGCGCGAGGTCGGTGCGGGCGCGCGCGAACTCGACGGCCGCGATG
>JBAQUQ010000351.1:0-4819 GCA_049297615.1 Burkholderiaceae bacterium | reverse complement strand
GCATCAGCGCGATGCTGACGAGGGTACCGCGCTTGGCGCCGGCGGCCGCTTCGGCCTCGAGGGCGGCACCGTAGGCTTCGATCTTGTCAACGGCATCATCGAGCAGCCTTGCGGCTTCACGGTCCACGCCTTGCACCGCCGCGTCGCCCGCCAGCGGGTCGAAGCCGGCCGCCTTGAAGGCATCGAAGCCCTTGCGGTAGCTCTGGCCCATCGCCGCATGCGCCAGGGCGAACTTCTCGACCAGGTCGCGCGTCTCGCCCGCAGGCGCAGCGGCGATCAGTTTCTTGGCCTTGTCGGCGACGTCGCGCTCGATCTTGTTGAACGCGCTCCAGTACCTGTCCAGGGCCTTGGGGTCTTTGCCGCGCAGCAGCGTGTTCTTCCATTCCTGGACCTGGGTTTTGAATTCGACCAGCAACTCGTTCGCCGTGGCGGCGTTCTCATGGCTCGTGCGAACCGTCGTCGAATAGGTGTTGATCGACTGGTTCAGGCAATGAATGCCGTACAAGGCCGCCCCGAGCACGAGCAGCATGGCCGCAGCGAAGGCCAGGGGAAGTTTGAGAGCGAGTTTCATGGCGTTTCCTTGACCTATGGGCTTGCGACGGCTACTGAAGGGTTTGCTCGACGAGGCCCATATCGGCGCTGCGGATGAGCTTTTCGATATCCACCAGGATCAGCATGCGCTCCGCCACGGCGCCGATGGCCAGCAGGTGGTCGGCCTCGATCGCCGAGCTGAACTGGGGCACTGGGCGCAGTTGCTCCGGTGTCAGTGTGATCACGTCGGACACCGCATCGACGACCATGCCGACCACCCGGTTCGCGATGTTGAGCACGATGACGACGGTGAAGCTGTCGTAGTTGGCCTGCTCGAGATTGAACTTCAAGCGCATGTCGACGATCGGAACGATCACGCCGCGCAGATTCACCACGCCCTTGATGAAGGCAGGCACGTTGGCGATGCGCGTGGGTTCTTCGTAGGAGCGGATTTCCTGCACGCGCAGGATGTCGATGCCGTATTCCTCGGAGCCGAGTTTGAAGGCGAGAAATTCGCGCAGGGTGGTGGCGGCACTGGCCTGCACCGCGCCGGCTGACTCAAAAGCACCGGCGGCGGACCTGGCGGGGTTGGGGTTCATGGTGTGCTTTCCTTTGATGCGATGGAGATGCGACACACTGCGTCAAGCCACAGGCTCGGCAACAGCTTCAGGCATGTGGCTGGCAAAGGCCGGCGTGCCAGGGACGTCTGGCGCGGGCTCGCCCGGGGCTGGCGGGGCATCGTCCAGCGTGAACACCGCCACGGCCTCGGACAATTGCTTGGACTGCGCCTGCAGGCTTTCCGCTGCGGCGGCACTTTGTTCGACGAGGGCGGCGTTTTGCTGAGTCATGCGTTCGACCTCGTCGACCGATGCATTGACCTGCTCGATGCCGCCTGCCTGCTCGGCTGCGGCCGAGCTGATCTGGGAAATCGTCGACGACACATCCTGCACCGCCTTGACGATCTCCTGCATCGTCTGACCGGCCTTGCCGACCTGCTTGGAACCCGATTCGACCTTTTCAACCGAGACGCCGATCAGGCCGGCAATCTCCTTGGCTGCCTGCGCGCTGCGCTGCGCGAGTGAACGCACTTCGCTGGCGACGACGGCGAAGCCGCGCCCCTGCTCGCCGGCGCGCGCCGCTTCGACCGCGGCATTCAACGCCAGGATATTCGTCTGGAAGGCGATGGAGTCGATCACGCCGACGATGTCGGCGATGCGCTTGGAGCTGGTATTGATCTGGTTCATCGTATCCACCACCTGGGCCACCGCCACGCCGCCGCGCGATGCCACTTCGGCCGCGCCCTGCGCCAACTGATGCGCCCGGCGCGAGGCTTGCGCACTTTGATTCACGTTGCCGGTGAGTTGCAGCAGCGCAGTGACCGCACGCTGCAGATTGCCCGCGGTCTGCTCGGTGCGGGTGCTGAGGTCGAGGTTGCCGCTGGCGATCTCCGAGCTCGACTCGCGAATCGAACGCGCCGATGCCAGCACGCCATTCATCGAATGATTCAGCTGCTGCGCCATCGCCCCCAGGGAACGCAGGACGTCGCCGAGTTCGTCGCGGCGCTCGCTGTGTGCGTCCACGCCGAGCGTGCCGGTGGCCACGGCGTCGGCGATGCGCGCGGCGCGCCGCAGCTCGGCCACGAGGCGGCGTTGCATCCACCAGGAACCCGCTACGGCAAGAGCCGCGGCGAGCAAGCCGGCCAGGCTCAGCCCCGCGGCGGTTCTGACGCGGCGCGCATTCGACGCTTCCACGCTCGCCTGGGCATGCGCTTCGATGCGCGTGGCCATCGCCGCCAGCGTGCCCGCCAGGTTGTTGAAGCTCGCATCGGCGCCCTGCAGCGCGGCGATGCCGGTATTGGGGTCCACCGAAGAGAGATCGATCGCCTCGTCGGCCTGCTTCAGGTACTTGTCGATCTGCAACGCGCTGCGTGCGATCGCGGCGCGCAGTTGCTCATCCGTTTCGTTTTGTGCCACTGCCGAAGCGACGACGCGCTTCACGGCCGCGGTCTGGAGGGCCAGATCGCTGCGGTACGCCTTGATCTTCGCGTCGTCGAGCGAGGCGATCAGGGCGACACTTCGGTACACGCCGGCGTGCACCCGACCGATCTGCTCCTGCGCCGAAGTGATGACGCGAAAATGTTCGAGGTCGCTCCTGGAGGCGGCCTGGTTGGCGGCTGCTTCACGGCCCATCATCCAGGTGTTGGCCTGGCCCGCGGCGAGCAACACCACCGCGGTCAACAGCGGTGCGGCGAGCAACTTGGTGGCGAGTTTCATGCGAACTGCGCGGCTGATCGAGGCGGGGCGGGTGCGGGCTCAGTCGTAGATGCCGCCGCACACCACGGTGTCGTCGAGCCTCTCGCAATACATGCGCTTGGCTTCGATCTTGCGGTTCATCGGATTCGTGAACTTGTAGTTCTGCCAGAAATTGCCCTTGGAACTGCCCAGTTCGACGCGTTCCTTGACGAAGGCCTTGCCGTCGACGTCCTTGAGCTCGATCAGGTTGCGGCCGATCATCTTTTCGTTCGCGCCATGCGCGCGTACCGTGCCGTCCAGGCCATAGACGACGAGGTAGAGGTCGCGGTCTTTGAACGCGGTGGCCTTGCTGCTGATCTCGGCATAGCCTTTGTCATTGCCATTGGCCTTGATGAAGGCCACACCGCGTTTGACCATGGCAGTGGCTTGTTCGGCTGTGGCGCCTTCGTCGACTGCCGCGCAGGCGCCCATCGAGAACAGTGCCACCCCGGCGGCCAACAGGGCATGCGAGAGGATTCGGCTGCGGATCATTGAGTTTCCTTTCGAGAGGGGCGTCTCGGCGCCACAGTGGTTCGAAGATTCACGCGCCGGCGGCGCAATCATGGATGCGATATCGGCCAGCCATGCCTGTCGCTGAAGGGCTTCGCATCGACCGTGTAGGCCGCACCGCGTCTGCATCGGCACGAATGCACTGGCGATGCGCCGCGATTCGCATCGCGGCTCTGCGGGCACGTCGTCGCGGCGTGCACCGGCATGACGACGCGCCCGGCCCTTGCCCGTCGGTCAGTGCCGCGAGCGCCGCACCAGGGAGCCGACGTCCAGGATCAGCGCGACGCGTCCGTCGCCCATGATGGTGGCGCCGGAGACGTCGCTGACCTTGCGGTAGTTCGACTCGAGGTTCTTCACCACCACCTGCTGCTGGCCGAGCAGGGCGTCGACGAGCAGGGCGACGCGAGCGCCTTCGGCTTCGACGACGACCATGATGCCGCCGACGTTGTCGAACTCGAAGCGCGGCACGCTGAAGACCTGCTCGAGCTCGAGCACAGGCATGTATTCGTCGCGCACCTGCACGACGCGGCCGCTGCCGCCCACGGTGCGGATGGCGCCGGGCTGCACCTGGAAGGATTCGACCACCGACGCGAGCGGCAGGATGTAGACCTCTTCGCCCACGCCCACGCTCATGCCGTCCATGATGGCCAGGGTGAGGGGCAGGCGCACCTTGACGGTCATGCCGTAGCCCAGCGCCGAATCGATCTCGACCGTGCCGCCGAGCGAGGTGATGTTCTTCTTCACCACGTCCATTCCCACCCCGCGCCCCGACACGTCGGTGACGACCTCGGCGGTGGAGAAGCCGGGCGCGAAGATCAGGCTCCAGACCTCGGCGTCGCTCATCGAGTCGGGCGCATCGATGCCCTTCTCGCGCGCCTTGGCGAGCAGCTTTTCGCGCGACAGGCCCTTGCCGTCGTCCTGCACCTCGATGACGATCGAGCCGCCCTGGTGCGACGCCGACAGCGTGATCGTTCCGTGCGCCGGTTTTCCCTTGGCGAGCCGCTCGGCGGGCAGTTCGATGCCGTGGTCACAGGAGTTGCGCACCAGGTGGGTGAGCGGGTCGGTGATCTTTTCGACCATGCCCTTGTCGAGCTCGGTGGCCTCGCCCCTGGTCACGAACTCGACCTTCTTGTCGAGCTTGGCCGCCAGGTCGCGCAGCATGCGCGGGAAGCGGCTGTACACCATCGACATCGGAATCATGCGGATCGCCATGACGCACTCTTGCAAGTCGCGCGTATTGCGGTCCAGGTCGACCATGCCCTTGGCGAGCTGCTGGTACAAGGCGGGGTCGACCTTGGCGCCGGTCTGCGCCAGCATCGCCTGCGTGATCACGAGTTCGCCCACCAGGTTGATGAGCTGGTCGACCTTTTCCACCGAGACGCGCAGCGTCGTCGTCTCGCTGCCCGCCGCCGAGGCCTCGGCCTTGGCGCTGCGCGGCTTGGCCCTGAGCTGGGCCGCCGCGCGTGCCGGCGCGTCCTGCGCAGGCC
>JBAQUQ010000350.1:0-4514 GCA_049297615.1 Burkholderiaceae bacterium | reverse complement strand
ATCGACGCCTGGCTGCGCGACAGCAATTGCCAGGCCGCACCGAAGCACGCCGTCGCGTGCTTCGAGACGCTGAACCCCTGGTACTACGCCGACGCGCCAAAAACCGTGCGGCCGATGCTCGACCTCGTCCGCCGCCGGTCGACCTTCGACGAGGTTCAGGGCGGGCTCGACGAAGGCAATGCGTTGTACGAGGCGCGCCGCTGCCTGTCGTGCGGCAACTGCTTCGAGTGCGACAACTGCTTCGGCGTGTGCCCCGACAACGCCGTCATCAAGCTCGGTCCGGGCCGCGGCTTCGAATTCAACTACGACTATTGCAAGGGCTGCGGCATGTGCGTCGCGGAATGCCCCTGCGGCGCGATCGAGATGGTGCCGCAGGAGATTTGAAGCAGGGTGCGGCAGTCGGCCGCAGGTGCTGTCCCGGTCACGCGACGCACAGTTGATCTATATCATAGGTTGCGGCAAGCCAAAGGAAGATCATTGCCAACAAGGTGCGTGCATCACAGCGCGTGTCGGATACCGACTCACAACACTTTTTTTTCCGGAGACCCGATGAAAAACAGGCCCGTACCGCGCGCAGCGTGCTTCGCTGCCGCCCTGTTCGCCTTCGCCAACCTGTCGTTCGCGCAGAGCGTCGACGCCGACGCCGCTCAGGCCCTGCTCAAGAAGAGCGACTGCGGCAAGTGCCACGCCGTCGACAAGAAGAAGGACGGCCCATCGTTCAAGGAAACCGCCACCAAGCTCAAGGGCAAGGCCGGTGCCGAAGACGAGGTCGTCAAGCACCTGACCACTGCGCCCAAGGTCAAGATCGACGGCAAGGAAGAAGAGCACAAGGTCGTCAAAAGCAAGGATGACGCCGAGATTCGCAACCTGGCGCGCTGGATCCTGACGCGCTGAAGCGGCGTCGGGTTTTTTCCTCTCGGGGTTCCCATGGACAACAACGGCATCGCCGCCAAGCTGCGGCGCAACTGGAAACTGGTGATCGTCCTGAGCGTCGTGGGCCTGTTCGCCGCCGTGCTGCTCGTCATCGGCGGCGCCGCCGGCCTGGCGTGGACGAGCACCGAGTCGTTTTGCATCGGCTGCCACGAGATGCGCGACAACGTCTACGCCGAATACAAGGACACGATCCACGACCGCAACCGCACCGGCGTGCGGGCCATCTGCACCGACTGCCACGTGCCGCGTGAGCCGGGTCCGCTGATCGCCCGCAAGATGGCCGCGACCTTCGAGGTCTGGGGGCATCTCACCGGCGTCATCGACACCAAGGAAAAGTTCGAGGCGCACCGCCCCGCGCTGGCGCAGAAGGTGTGGACTCGAATGAAGGAAACCGACTCGCACGAATGCCGCAACTGCCACATCGCCGAGAAGATGAATGGCGATTTGCAGACCGAAAAGGCCAAGGCGCGCCATGAAAAAGGGCGCGTCGAAGGGCTGACCTGTATCGACTGCCATTTCGGCATCGCGCACAAGGAACCCGAGGGTCCGGGCCCGCAGGAAATGAAGGTGAAGGTCAAGAAGTAGTTCGGATTCCGCGTCCTCGGGGTCCACCACCCATCAGGCACAGCAAGCGACGGAGCAAGACATGAACAGCTACTCGGTTCGAACCAAACTCGCTACCCAATGGGCCCTTGCGGCCCTTGCGGCGGTGGCATTGGCTGGCTGCGGCAGTGGCGACACCGGCCCGGCCGGGCCGGCAGGGCCTGCCGGCGCGAATGCGACGAACGCAGTGGTCGTGGCTGGTAATACGGCTCCGGCCACTGACGCTGCAGCGGCGGCCTGGGCTGCGCTGACGCCTGCGGTGACGGTCACTAGCGTCACCATCAGCAGCCCGCCGGTCGTCAATTTCGCAGTCAAAGACGGTGCTGGCAACCCGGTCGTCGGCCTGGGCAGCACCTCCCAAAGCGCCACGGCGACCGAAAAGGGCCTGACGAATCTCGCCTTCGCGCTGGCCAAGCTCGTGCCCGGAACCAATGGCAGCCCGAGCAAGTGGGTCAGCTACATCGTGACGACGGTGCCGACCTACAAAAAGCCGCAGCCCGACCCGGGGAACGACACGACCACGAACCCGGCAGCCCCGGCCCGTCCCGGCACCGACAACACCGGCAAGCTGGTCGACAATGGCGACGGCAGCTACAGGTATACCTTCTTCCGCGACATTCCCCAGATCGCCACCCAGGTCGCTGCGATGACCGTGACCGGCGCGAACGTCAAGGCCGATCTCGGCAACCTGGCGTATGAGCCGAGCCTGGTACACCGCCTGACGATCCAGGTCTCGGGCAACGCTCCGGGCACCGGCACGAACACGCCCAATGGCGCCGAGGTCGCCGGTTTTCCCGGCGTGCCGATGGTCAAGCCATTGGACGTGATCTACGATTTCATTCCCGCCACCGGCCAGGCCGTCGCGGATTCTGGCCGCGACATCGTCGCCACCGCCAAGTGCAACGAATGCCACCGCCAGCTCGGCGGCGTTCCGGGCGACAGCCCCGAGAGTTCGGGCGCGGGTTTCCACGGCGGAAGCCGCAATGAAACGCGCTACTGCGTCGTGTGCCACACCGACCAGCGCAAGTACGGCAGAACCGAAGTCGCCAGCGCCATCGACACCACGACGACGCCGAACACGATCGCCTTTCCCGCGGGCAGCAGCACCTATGTCGTCGACGGCCGCACGGTCGGGAACCTGCCGAATCACATCCACAAAACCCACATGGGCAAGCACCTGGTGAAGAGAAACTACAACTACGGTGGCCTGGTGTACAACGAAGTGTTGTTCCCGCAGGACCTGAGGAACTGCACCAAGTGCCACGACGGTTCAGACAGTTCGACGGCCAAGACCAAGCAGGGCGACAACTGGAAGAACGCCCCCAGCCGCCTGGCCTGCGGCGCCTGCCACGACGGCATCAACTTCGCCACGGGCGCGGGCGTGACCCTGGCCGACGCTGCCAAGGGCTTGACCTCGACGACGAGTCAGACCAATGGCCTCGCGCACGGCGGCCTTGCGCAGGCCGACGACACGCAATGCGCGCAATGCCACACGAGCGGCAATATCGACGTCGTCCACCTCGCGGTGACGCCGCCGAACACGCAGAGCGCCTTGCACGTCGCCGGCGGAAGTGCCAACGTCAACTCGGCCTGGATCGCATCGAACACGAGCCGGCTGCCCGCAGGGGCGATCAAGGTCAGCAATGACATCAAGAGCGTCTCCAGGAACGCGAGCAAGCAACCCGTGATGGTGTTCCGCATGCTGCAAGACGGTGCCAGGAAAGACCTCAACGTCTTCGCCAGCGCCGCCGTCGACCCCGCCACCGGATCGAAGGAAATCTGGGACGGCTTCATGGGCTCGCCGAGCGCCTACTTCGTCTTCTCGGTGCCGCAGGACGGCATCACGGCGCCGGTCGATTTCAACTCGACGGCCTCGGGCTATCTGAAGAACATCTGGAACGGCAGCGCCACCGGCACCAGCGCGGGCACCTTGACGGGGCCCGACGCCGACGGCTACTACACGGTCACATTGACCGGGGTGACGGTTCCCGACAGCGCGGTGATGCTCACCGGCGGTCTGGGCTATTCGTACAACGTGTCGAGCACCCTGCCGCTGACCCAGACCAACCTGCCGAGCTACCCGGTCGCGGCGTCGCCGGCCGGCAACGCCAACGAGATCGGCGGCCTGATCGTCATCGTGCCCAATGCGCAGAAGATTGCGACCGGCTATAACGGGCGGCGCGCCATCGTCGAGGACGCGCGCTGCAACAAGTGCCACCAGGAACTGGGCACCTTCACCGAGGAGGCTTTCCACGGCGGACAGCGCAACGACGGCTCGACCTGTGCCTGGTGCCACACCCCGAACCGCACGAGCGCGGGCTGGTCGGCGGATTCCACGAGCTACATCCACGCCATCCATGCGGGCAACAAACGCACGCAGGAGTTCACCTGGCACGCCAGTTCCGTGGACGAGGGATTCTTCGACATCAAGTTCCCCGGCGTCCTGAGGCAGTGCGAGACCTGCCACCTCCCCGGCACCTATGACTTCAGCTCGATCAACAATGCCACCAATTCGGCGGGCGCGGTCGTCGCGGCGAATTCGAGCGCGAACGCCTTGCCCAACCGGCCGTACCGGACGGTGGGCCAGGGGACTTATGCCAGCGCCTCGAGCACCGCATTCACCTTCGCGCCTTACGTGACCCAGGACTTCAGCTACGGCTTGGGCTTCAGCTTCAATGCCGGCACCGGCGTGATCACCGATGCGGCGGCGACGACCCTCGTCAACTCGCCGATCACGACGGCGTGCTTCGCCTGTCATGACTCCACCCTGGCCAGGGCGCATATGGAGGTCAATGGCGGTTCCATCTATGCGCCGCGCAGCACTGCGTTGGCCAAGATCGAGACCTGCATGGTTTGCCATGCGAGCGGTCGCATCGCCGACATCAAGGCGATGCATGCGAAGTAAAACAAAACGCCTTGCCCAGCCGAGGTGACTGTGCGACGCCACGCTGTTCAGTCCCTGCTGATCGCGCTGGCGC
>JBAQUQ010000349.1:0-14354 GCA_049297615.1 Burkholderiaceae bacterium | reverse complement strand
GCGCCACAGCGCGCCGCAACAACGCCGGCAATGCGCCCCACTGGCCCGGTGCCGCCGAGGATCAGAACGCGCAGGCCGGCCAAGGCGCTGCTGCCGGCGGCGGCTTGGCCGCGCTGCAGCGCAGCTTCGACGCAAGCGACCATCGCCGCCGCCGTGGTGTAGGCGCCGCTCGGATCGGCCATGAGCGAGACGATGAAGGGCTTGAACATCGCGGCCCTGGCGCGATCGAGCATGTCGGCGGCGAGCAGGGCGTCGCGCCCACCGAGGAAGATGCCGGTGCGCGACGCGCCCTTGGGCCCGCGCGAAAAAATCGTGTCCTGGGTCAGGCCGGAGATGGCCTCCAGCCCGACCTCGGTATACGGCACGACGATCTGGTACCCCGCATCGGCGGCCATATTGATGTCGAACGGGCTCACCTGAGGGCCGGGTGTGAACATGTGGAGGATGTAGGGGCGTTCCATGTTGGGGCTGGGCTCGGTTCGGTGTGGGCTTCGATTGTGAAGTGTCAGCACTGTCAGCGCAGTGCTGCGCCGCCTAAGACGGCGCCATGGTTGCGGCCGGCGACGCTGCGCAGTTCGAGCGACGCATCGACGACGCCGGCCTCGCGCGCCGCGCCGATCAGGTGCTGCGCCGCCTGGGCCGAGGGCACACAGGCAAAGCCCGTCGGCCCCCACGAGCTTTGACCGATCGCCGCAGCGTCGCCGAAGTGAGTGCGCAGCCATTGCATGCATCGGCCCACGGCCGGGCTGGTCCAGGCGCTGTTGCCTTGGGCGGGTGCGAAATGGGCGCCGAGCCGCTCCTGCACATGGTTCACGCCCGCCGCAAATGCCACGAATTCGCCGCTGGCCGCGCTCGGCAGAATGCGCATCAGCACCTGGTGGCACAAGTCGGCGGCCTGGGCCTGTGGCATTGCCGGCAAGGCGGCGATCGCGTCCGATTCGGTGTGTCCGGACAAGCCGCGCTGGGCGGCGTCGAGGACCACGACGATGCGCCAATCGCTTGGCCAGGCCAGCCGCGCGAGCAATGGCGCGGGGGCGCCATGCGCGCCCGGCCCGCCGTCGAGCAACAAGCCACCGGCGTCGAAAGCAGCAATGCCGACCCCGGAGCGATGGCCGCGCGCCAGCCACCGCGCCAGCGTGGCGCTGGAAAGGTCCAGACCGTGCCAGCGGGCAAACGCGTGGCCCACCGCCAGGGCGAGTTGGGTGCCCGATCCGAACCCCGCATGCGCGGGCAGAGTTTGCCGCAGGTGCAGGGTCAAGGGCTGGCGGCGGCCGGTGCGCTCACGCAGCCGCTGCAGGTGCTGCGCGACGCGCTCGATCTCTGCGCGCGCGGCCGACGTGTCGGCGCTGACGCGATCGGCGGCGACGCCATCGCGATCGACCTTGGCCGCGGCGAGCTCGAGCTCGGTCTCGAAGCCCTCGATGGTCAACCCCAGGCTGCCGAAGTGCCGCCCCAGTGTGCCGGCAGGGTCGAGGAAACCCAGGTGCAGTCGGCCGGGCGCAGCGACGCTGACGACGCTGCGCGTGTCGCGGCGCGTCGCGTTCGGCGTGCCGGTGGACTCGGGAAGCATCGACGGCTCAGTCGTACTTCATGTACTTGAAACGCGGGTCGTCCGGCGTGCCCTCGAGCGCAGCGCCTTCTTCCTTGCCAGGCTGCCACATCAGCACGTCTTCGATCTTGCGCGCGAGTGCGAAGTCCTTTTCGGTGATGCCCTTGGCGGCGTGATTCTGCAATTTCACGGTCACGAAGGCGTACGACACCGTCAGGTCCGGATGGTGCCATGCGGCTTCGGCCAGATGGCCCACCGTGTTGACGACCATCAGGGTGCTCTTCCAACCGCTCGTCTTGTACTTGCGGCGAATCCAGCCGTCTTCGAACGTCCACTTCGGAAATTCAGCCTTCAGCCGTGCGTCGATTTCATCGCTCGTGTAGACCTCGTCGGGGGTCTTTTTGCGCCATTGCGTCATGTCGGTCTCCTTGGGCGCCTGCCGGGCTTTGGGGCGAGCCCGCGCCGGGCAGGCACGATCCTACGCCTGCCGGCGCGCCGCGGCTCGGCGATATGCTCGGGCCATGCCGAGTGCCGTCGTCTTCAAGCTGTTGGCGATGTTCATCGTCGTCGCACTCGGCTGGGCAGTCGTGCGGCTGCGCCTGCTCGGCCCGGGAGGCGGCAGCGCCGATGCAGCACGCGTCCTGTCGAACGTGGCCTTTGCGATCTTCATTCCCGCACTCCTGTTCCGCACGTCGGCGCGGCTGGACTTGGCGACCTTGCCGTGGACGACGCTGCAGGCCTACTTTGCCCCGGCGATCGTCTTGATGCTGCTGGGCTACGCCTGGCAACGTGGCGCAGACCGAGAACGCCGCCTCGGTGTCGCGGCGCCCTGCGTGCGCGCCATGGGCGCGGGCTATGGCAACCTGGTACAGGTGGGCCTGCCGATCGCCGCCGCTTTGTTCGGTGAAACCGGCTTGGCGATCCACATCACGATCGTCAGCCTGCACGCCTTGTTGCTGTTGACCCTGATGACGGCACTCGTCGAGATCGACCTGGCCGGCGAGCGGCGCCGCCAGGGCAAGGCCGACGCCCATTTCGGCCACACCCTGGCCGTGACGGTCCGCAGCACGATCGTGCATCCGGTCGTGACGCCGGTGCTCGCCGGGCTGCTGTTCAACGCGAGCGGGTGGGCGCTGCCGGGCGTGCTCGACGAAATGTTGCAGATGCTGGGCCAGGCGGCCGTGCCGCTGTGCCTGGTGATGATCGGCATGTCGCTTGCCGTGTACGGCGTGCGCGGTGCGGCCAAGGGCGCCGTGCTGCTCAGCGCCGTCAAGCTGCTCTTCATGCCGGCGCTGGTGCTGGCGATCGCGCATTGGGGCCTGGGGCTGGCCGGTCTGCCGCTGGGCGTGGTGGTGATGGCCGCGGCGATGCCGGTGGGGTCGAACGCCCTGCTCTTCGCCCAGCGCTACGACACGCTGCAAGGCGAGGCCACGGCGGCGATCGTGTTCTCCACGCTCGCCTTTGCCGCCACGGCGCCGCTGTGGCTGGCGATCCTTCATGTTGTCTCGTGAATCGGGCTGCGCACCCGGCAAGACATTCTTGCGACAATCGCGGCCATGAACCCGGAGGACGTGCAAGCGACCATCGCCCACATGGGCGCGACGGCGCGCGCGGCCAGCAGCAAGATCGCGGCTGCGAGCAGCGCCGCCAAAGACACAGCCCTTCTGGCGCTGGCGCGCTTGCTGCGCAGCGCCGGCAGCGCCCTCGCGCAGGCGAATTCACTCGACATCGAAGCGGGGCGCGCAGCCGGACTGGGCGCAGCACTTCTGGAGCGGCTCCAGCTCACGCCGGCGATCATCGAGACCGTGGCCCAGGGCTGCGAGCAGATCGCCGCCATGCCCGATCCGGTGGGCGAGATCACCGAGCTGCGCCAGCGCCCGAGCGGCATCTCGGTCGGACGCATGCGCGTGCCGCTGGGCGTGTTCGGCATGATCTACGAGAGCCGGCCGAACGTGACGATCGAGGCTGCGTCGCTGGCGATCAAGAGTGGCAACGCCTGCATCCTGCGCGGTGGCTCGGAGGCGATCCATTCCAATGTGGCCTTGTGGCGCCTGGTGCAGGCGGCACTGCAGGAGGCCGGCCTGCCGAGCGACGCGGTGCAACTCGTGCAGACCACGGATCGCGCCGCCGTGGGTGCCCTGATCGCCTCGCCCTGGGCCGTGGATGTGATCATTCCGCGCGGTGGCAAGGGTTTGATCGAGCGCATCAGCCGTGAAGCCAAGGTGCCGGTGATCAAACACCTGGACGGCAACTGCCATGTCTATGTCGATGCGGCAGCCGACCTCGGGATGGCGCTGCGCATCGCCGACAACGCGAAGACGCAGAAATACAGCCCATGCAACGCGGCCGAGTCCCTGCTCGTGCATGCGGCCATCGCACCGCTCTTCTTGCCGCGCATCGGTGCCGTCTTTGCCGCCAAGGGTGTGGAGATGCGTTGCGACGCGCCGTCCCTGGCCTTGCTCGGCGGCGTGGCCGACGCGCACCTGGTCACGGCCCTGGAGGCCGATTGGAGCGAGGAATACCTCGCGCCCATCATCAGCATCAAAGTCGTCGCGGACCTGGACGAGGCGATCGCCCACATCGCCCGCTACGGCTCGCACCACACCGATGCGATCGTCACCGACAGCTTCGCCCATGCGATGCGCTTCGTTCGCGAAGTCGACTCGGCCAGCGTGATGGTCAACGCGAGCACGAGGTTCGCCGATGGCTTCGAGTACGGCCTGGGCGCCGAGATCGGCATCAGCACCGACAAGCTGCACGCGCGCGGGCCGGTGGGGCTGGAGGGGCTCACGTCGTTAAAGTGGGTGGTGCTGGGCCACGGTGAAGTGCGAAGCTGAGGCGCCGGGGCGCGACGCACTTCGCATTGGTCGAAGCTTGCCTGCGCCAGCGCACCGTGCCCGCTGCGGCGTGTCGTAGAGTTGTGCGCCATGGACGCGTTGAACTTGTGGCCGTGGCTGGTGACCGCCGTGCTGATGTTCTGGTCGGTGGGCGCCTACAACCGCCTGGTGCGCCTGCGCAACGCGATCCTGCGCTGCTTCGCGCCGATGGACCGGCAACTCGAAGTGCGCAGCGCCTTGTTGCAACAACAGATCGAGCTGCTGGCCGCGCACCCCGGTGTACCGAGCCGGGAACTCGAGGCCCTGCAGGCGGCACGCGCGCAGGCCGACACGGCGTGGCTCACGGCGAAACGCCAACCCGCATCGGCCGACCCGATGAACAGCCTGCGCCTGGCCCTGCAGATTCTTGCCCAGGTGCGTGAGCGCACCCGCGCCGCTGCGGCACCCGCGGCCGAAACAGCGCAGGCGCTCGCGCTGCGCCAGCAGTTGGCCGCCTGCGACAACTCACTGCACTTCGCCCAAGGCCAGTTCAACGACGCGGTCCTCGAATACAACGCCGCGCTGGCGCAGTTCCCTGCGGCTTGGCTCGGTGTGGTGTTCGGTTTTCGCCGCGCGGGACCGCTCTAGAAGCCGGTTCGGCTGACAATTGCGAGCACCATTGCGCCGCGCTGTTAGATTGAATGCCATGTCCGACAACCAAGACGCCGCCGACTCCGACCTCGGTCCGCAGCAGCCCGCGGCCGAGCCTGCTTCGACGCAGCGGCTGCTGCAGGCACTGGGGCCGCGCGAATTGCGCTGCGCCTTGTTGGCGCTGTTGCTGCCCAAGCGGAGCGACCGGGCGCTGGCGAGTTGGCTCAATGAAATTGAAACGACGCAGCACACCATGCAGTTGCGCGCAGAGGCGATGGCCCTGGCCGGCGCGGCGCGCCTGCCCTGGTTCGAACTCCTGCTGGGTCGCATGGCAGGCCAGCCGCGCGCCGAGCGCCAGGCCCTGCTCGAATCGACGCGCCGCGTCGTCAGCGCACGCGGCGCCGTGCAGCCGCTGGACACCCTGCACTGGTTGGCGATGCGCCGGCGTCTGGGCGAAAAGCCACCGGCCAGTGCACGCTCGGGCGCTGAAAGCGGGTTTTCGAAGCTGTCCGAGACCGACGTGTACGCCATTGCACGCTACAGCGCCTTCCTGTCGCGCATGATTCCGGCGCATGCGCCCGACGGCGCCGCCGGAGCGGCGTGGTACGCCAGCGTCATGCAACGCTGGGTGAGCCGCATCGATGTGCCGACGCAGTTCCCGCTGCCCGACACCGACGCCGTCGTGCGCGCCTTGCACCGGGTTGCAAGCCTGCCGTTGATGCAACGTCCGGTGTTGATGCGCGATTGGGTCAGCGCTGCGCTCAGGCACAGCGCGCCGGCGGGCCTGGCCGACCTGAGCGCCGATGCACTGCGCCTGAGTTGCACCCTGCTGGATACCCCCGTTCCCGCGGAGTTGGCCAAGCACTACATTGAGCCCAGCACCTGACCATCGAGGCCTGAGCCTCGAGACATGAGCTTGGAGACACGACCATGAGAATTCGAAGGTTCGCGAGCGCGCCACTCCTGGCGCTGGCCTGTGTTGCCGCGCCGGCCCATGCGCAGGACGACAAGAGCTTGAATCTGCGCAGCCTGGCCGCGACCTGCGCCAACTGCCACGGCACGGCAGGCCGCGCGGTGGCCAATGCTGCGGTGCCCGGACTGGCCGGCATCCCCGCGGCCTATATGGTCGAGCAGATGAGGGCGTTCAAGGCGGGTGCGCGCACCGCGACGGTCATGCATCAGCTCGCCAAGGGTTACAGCGACACGCAAATCGATCAGCTCGCGGCCTATTTCGCCGCACAAGCCAAGTGAGGCCGCCCATGAATCGGCAACGACGCGAAGTCTTGAAGACCACGGCTGCCGCTGGCGCTTTCGCCGGCGGCTTGGCCACGGGCCTGGGAAGTTTGGGCCTGGCCGGCTGCGCCACCACCCGGGTGCCCGCATCGACGCGCGTGCTCGTTGTCGGCGGCGGCTACGGCGGCGCGACCGCTGCCAAGTATGTGCGCTGGCTGTCCGATTACAAGATCGAGGTCGTGCTCGTCGAACCCGGCGACGCCTTTGTCTCGTGCCCGGTGTCGAATCTCGTGCTGGGCGGCAGCAAGACGATGGCCGACATCACCGTGCCCTACGCCGGCCTCTCCAACACGCATGGCGTGACCGTCGTCCAGGACATGGTCGCGAGCATCGACAGCTCGAAGAAGGTCGCCGTGCTCGCTTCCGGCCCGAGCATCCGCTACGACAAGCTCGTGCTCGCGCCGGGTATCGATCTGGTGTGGGGCAGCGTCCTCGGCCTGCAAGAGGCGAACGCGAATGGCCGCATTCTGCAAGCCTGGAAGGCCGGCCCCGAAACCGTGGCACTGCGCAAGCAGCTCGAAGCCATGCCCGACGGCGGCGTTTACGCGATCACGATTCCCGAAGCGCCCTACCGCTGCCCACCCGGGCCCTATGAGCGCGCCTGTCAGGTCGCGAGCTACTTCAAGGCTGCCAAGCCGCGCTCGAAAGTACTGATCCTCGACGCGAACCCTGATGTCACCTCCAAGGGCGCGCTGTTCAAGAAGGTCTGGGCCGAGCAGTACAGGGGCATGGTCGAGTACCGCGCACAGCACAAGGCGACGGCGGTCGTGGCGAGCAGCAACACCGTCAAGTTCGAGCTGCAGGACGACGTGAAGGCCGATGTGCTCAATGTGTTGCCGATGATGCGCGCCGGCGCCCTCGCCACGCAGAGCAGCCTGGCCAACATGAACGCGCGCTGGTGCGGCGTGAACTACCTGAATTTCGAATCGACGCTGGCCAAAGACGTTCACGTCATCGGCGACGCGATCCAGCTCGCCTCGGGCATGCCCAAGAGCGGCCACATGGCGAACAGCCACGCCAAGGTCGCCGCTGCGGCGATCGTCGCTGAACTCAATGGCTGGGCTGTCAACCCCGCGCCGATGCTGACCAACACCTGCTACAGCTTTGTCGACGCGAAGACCGTGATTCACGTGGCCAGCGTGCATGAATACGTCGCCGCGGAAAAGACCTACAAAACAGTGGCCGGGTCGGGCGGTGTTTCAATCGCGCCGAGCGAACTCGAAGGCAGTTACGCCTGGAACTGGGCGCGTACGATTTGGGCCGATGCGTTGGCTTAAGGCATCACGGAACGAGGAGGCAAAGACATGGCATGTCATCTCAAAGGCGGCGGGGGGCTGTACTCCAGGCTGCGCATCGGTGCGGTGCTGCTTGCCGCCGGTGAAGGCCGGCGCATGGGGGGAGTGGCCAAGGCGCTGATCCGGCTTCAGGGGGTGCCCCTGATCAGCCGCCAGCTCGTCGCGCTCAGCGGTGCCGGAGTCGATGAGGTCGTCGTCGTGACCGGCCATGCACAAAGCGCAGTCGAGGCCAGTGTGCGCTGCTTTTCGGTCACGCTGGCGCACAACGATGGGCACGCCCAGGGGCAGGATGGTTCGGTGCGGGTCGGCTTGGCGGCGCTGAACGGGAGCTTCGATGCGGTCTTCATCGTGCCCGCCGACCAGCCCCTGATCGCGGCGGACGACTTGACCGAGCTGATCGGTGCGTTCAAGAAGCGCCCTGCGGGCCACATCGTGGTGCCGATGGTCGATGGGCAACGCGGCAACCCCATCCTGCTCGACGACGAGGCGCGCGCCCGGATCCTCGCCAGTGACGCCAGGCTGGGCTGCCGCGACCTGATCATGCGCCACCCGGAACTCGTGCATGTGCATGCCACGGCCAATACGCGTTTCGTCACCGACCTCGACACCTTGGCCGATGTGGAAACGCTCGCCCAACGCACCGGCTGGCGCCTGGAGTTGCCCGAATTGGAGGCAATCGGCTGAAGGTTTTGCGCACAGCCTCGCCTCGCACCCAGTCGTGATGCAGGCCTTCAAGGCCGCCGGCTCGACGGGCGCCGCGCTGGCGCTCCTCTGGTGGACCGCGCCTCCACAGGCCGCGTCCCCGCCGGTCTTGCATTGGCGAAAGGCAAGGCGCATTCGCGTAAACGCCAGTTGTCCGACCCGCCGCGCTGGGCGAGCATTGACGCTTGACCACGATTTTCGGAGGGCTGCCGCATGATTCCCCGCGAATTCGAATACCACGCGCCGAACACGGTTCCTGAGGCGCTCAAGCTGCTCGGGCAATTCGGCGAAGAGGCCAAGCTGCTCGCTGGCGGGCACAGCCTGTTGCCGATGATGAAGCTGCGCTTTGCTCAGCCGGGCCACCTCATCGACCTGGGCCGAATCAGCGAGATCAAAGGCATTCGCGAAGACGCCGGCACCCTGTGCATCGGCGCGATGACGACCGAGAACGAGCTCATCTGGTCGAAGTTGCTGCAAGAGAAGTGTCCCTTGCTCGTCGAGGGCGCGCGTCTGATCTCCGATCCGCAGGTGCGCTACAAGGGAACCATCGGCGGCGATATCGCGCATGGTGACCCGGGCAACGACCACCCGGCGCTGATGATCGTACTGGGGGCGTCATTCGTTCTCAAAGGACCGTCGGGCGCCCGCACCGTGGCTGCGGACGGCTTTTTTGTCGGCAGCTACGCCACATTGATGAAGCCCGACGAAATCATGACGGAAATCCGCATCCCCGTGCCCGCAGCCGGCACCGGCTACGGCTACGCCAAGCTCAAGCGCAAGGTGGGCGATTTCGCCACGGCTGCGGCAGCCGTCACCCTGCGCATGAAGGGCGATACGGTGCAGGAGGTGAGCCTTGCGCTGACCAATGTCGGCGCCACCGTGCTGCGTGCTCGCGCCGCGGAAAGTGCGCTGCGCGGCAAAGCCTTGAACGACGCGGCCATGGCCGAGGCCGCGCGCCTGGCGATGAGCATCTGCGATCCGGCCACTGACCAACGCGGCGACGCGCAATACCGAACCGCCATGGCCGGCGAAATGACGCAACGCGCCTTGCGCACGGCGCTGGCGCGCTGCGCGCGCTGAACACCGCTGGCGCGCTGCGCGCGCTGAACACCATCGCGCGCCACCACCTGATCGCGCACCGAACAGACATCGAGGAGACAGACCATGGCCAAGAAACAAGCCGTCTCGTTCAAGTTGAACGGCAAGAGCATCGACGTGCTGGTCGAGCCGCGCGAGCTGCTCATCCACAGCCTGCGCGAGAAACTGCAAACCACGGGCCCGCACATCGGCTGCGAAACCTCGCACTGCGGCGCCTGCACGGTCGACATGAACGGCATGTCGGTCAAATCGTGCACCGTGCTCACCGTGCAGTGCGAGGGCGCCGAAATGCTGACCATCGAAGGCTTCGAGCAGGCCGGCGTGCTGCACGCGCTGCAAGAGGGATTCACGCAGGAACACGGCTTGCAGTGCGGTTATTGCACGCCGGGGATGATCACGCGTGCCTACCGCTTGCTCAAGGAAACGCCGAACCCGACGGAAGAAGAAATTCGCTACTGGATGGCCGGTAATCTGTGCCGCTGCACGGGCTATCAGAACATCGTCAAGGCGGTGCAGCACGCGGCCAAGAAGTTGGCGCGCGTGCCGGCTTGACATCCATTCCTGACCCCGCTCTATCCACCCGCACCACCCGCACCTTACCCTGGAGACTCCGCCATGGCCGCATCCCAAGACACGCTCGAGCGCGAAACCAAGTTGCAGGGAATGGGCGCGTCGCGCTTGCGCAAGGAAGACGCGCGCTTCATCCGCGGCCGGGGCACCTATGTCGACGATATCAAGCTGCCCGGCATGTTGTTCGGCGCCATCGTGCGCAGCCCCTATGCACACGCGCGCATCAAATCGATCAATAAGGCCAAGGCCCTGGCCGTGCCGGGCGTGGTGGCCGTGCTCGTGGCCGACGATCTGAAACCGGTCAAGCTCGACTGGATGCCCACACTGGGCAGCGACGTGCAGGCCGTGCTCGCCGACAAGAAGGTGTGCTTCCAGATGCAGGAAGTCGCCTTCGTCGTGGCCAGCGATCGCTACAGCGCCGCCGACGGCGCGGATGCGGTCGAAGTGGAATACGAGGAGTTGCCGGCGATCGTCGACCCGCACAAATCGATGGCCAAGGATGCGCCCATCATTCGCGAAGACATCGCCGGCAAAGACGAAGTCGGCCACGGCAAGCGCACCCATCCGAACCACATCTTCACCTGGGAAGCGGGTGACAAGGCGGCCACGGATGCGGTCTTCGCCAGCGCCGCAGTGACGGTGAAGGAAGAAATCCTCAACCCGCGTGTTCACCCCTGTCCGATGGAGACCTGCGGCTGTGTCGCTTCGTTCGACAAGGTCACGGGCCAGTTGACGGTCTACATCACGTCGCAGGCGCCGCACCTGGTGCGCACCGTCGTCGCCATGCTCTCGGGAATTCCGGAGAGCAAGATCCGCATCATCGGTGGCGATATCGGCGGAGGCTTCGGCAACAAGGTGCCGGTCTATCCGGGTTACGTGTGTGCGATCGTCGCCTCGATCGTCACCGGCGTGCCGATCAAGTGGATCGAGTCGCGCATCGAAAACATTTCGACGACAGGATTCGCGCGCGACTATCACGGCATCGGCGAACTCGCGGCCGACAAAGACGGCCGCATCAAGGCGCTGCGCTTCACTGCGCTGGCCGACCACGGCGCATTCAATTCGCATGTGTCGGCCACCAAGTTGCCCGCCGGCCTGTTCAGCATCTGCACCGGCTCCTACGACATTGCCAAGGCCTATTGCCGCGTCGACGCGGTCTACACGAACAAGGCGCCCGGCGGCGTGGCGTACCGCTGTTCGCTGCGCGTCACCGAGGCGGTGTATCTGATCGAACGCATGATCGACATCCTGGCTCAGAAGGTCGGCGTCGACAAAGCCGAGATTCGCCGGCGCAACTTCGTCCCGGCGACCAAGTTCCCGTACAACACCTCACTGGGCTGGACGATCGACAGCGGCAATTACCATGCTGCGCTCGACAAGGTGATGAAGGCCGTCGATTACGAAAGCTTGCGCCGCGAACAGGCGGCCAAACGCGCCGACCCGAACACCCCGACCCTGATGGGCATCGGCGTGTGCACCTTCACCGAAATCGTCGGTGCCGGGCCGACCAAGGTGTGCGACATCCTGGGCATCGGGCTGTTCGACAGCTGCGACATCCGCGTCAACCCCACCGGGAGCGCCATCGCGCGCCTGGGAACGATGAGCCAGGGCCAGGGCCACGCGACGACCTATGCCCAGATCATCGCCACCGAGTTGGGCCTGCCCTCGGAGGAAATCCAGATCGAAGAAGGCGATACCGACAAGGCGCCCTACGGCGCGGGGACCTGGGGCTCGCGCTCCACGCCGGTGGCCGGCGCGGCGGCGGCGGTAGCGGCGCGCAAGATCCGCAGCAAGGCCATGAAGATCGCTGCGCACTTGCTCGAGGTCGGCGAGGGCGATCTGGAATGGGAGGTCGACCGTTTCAAGGTCAAGGGCAATCCGGCGCAGGCCAAGACGATGAAAGAAATCGCTTTCGTGGCCCACACCGGCAACCTGCCCTCGGGCATGGAAAAAGGCCTGGACGCGACGGAGTACTACGACCCGCCGAACCTGACCTATCCCTTCGGCGCCTATGTCTGCGTCGTCGATATCGACCGCTTCACCGGCGAGACCAAGGTGCGGCGTTTCTACGCCCTGGACGACTGCGGCACGCGCATCAACCCGATGATCATCGAAGGGCAGATTCACGGCGGGCTGACCGAGGCCTTCGCGGTGGCGTTCGGCCAGGCCGTTCCGTTCGACGAGAACGGCAACCACCTCGGCAACAGCCTGATGGATTACTTCCTGCCCACTGCTGTCGAGACGCCGCATTGGGAAACCGACCACACCGTCACGCCCTCGCCGCACCATCCGATCGGCGCCAAGGGCGTGGCCGAGTCGCCCCACGTCGGCGGCATTCCGTGTTTCTCCAACGCCGTCGTCGACGCCTTCGCGCATCTGGGCGTGACCCACATGGACATGCCGCACACCGCGTTCAACGTCTGGAAGCAGTGCAAGGCGCTCGGCATCAATACCCGATAGGGCACTTTGCTCGATGAAGGTTCAGCTCGACAAGCGTTACCCCATGCCGTGCGCGGCGCAGGTCGCGTGGGAGTTCCTGCAGGATCTGGAAGCCGTCGCGGCGTGCATGCCCGGGGCGAAGGTCACCGAAAAGCTCGACGCGGGCCGCTACAAGGGAACGGTGACGGCCAGGGTCGGTCCTGCGACGATGTCCTTCAGGGGCGAGGTCGAGATGAAGGATCTCGACCCGGCGACCCGCAGTCTGCGTCTGGTGGGAAAGGGCACCGACAGCACCGGAAGTTCCGGTGCATCGATGAACCTGACAGCGAGCATCGAGGCATCGGAAGCGAACCGCTGCACCCTGGTCGGCGCCAGCGAAGTGTCGATGAGCGGCAAGGCGGTCGCCTTCGGCGGACGCATGATGAACGCGGTGGCCGAGCAGATCCTCAAGCAGTTCGCCGACAACTTCGCGCTCAAGGTCGCCGCCCTCCAGGCGCAATCCGACGCGGTTCCGGCCTCGGCAGGCAGTGCTGCGGCGGCCCCGGGCACGGTCCCGGCCCCACCCCAGGTGGCCGAAAACCTGGACGGGCTTGCACTGGTGTGGACGATCTTCAAGGAATGGCTGCGCGGCCTGTGGCCCAAGAAGCCCTCGAGTTGAATCCTTCCGTTGCATCTTCCAGCTCAGCGCATGAATGAGGTGATCGCCCTGCAGCGCCAGCTGGAGGGCGCCGGCTATATCGCCGAGCCCGCGCTGGCCGCGGCCCTGTTGCTGATGCTCGACCTCGGCCGCCCCCTGCTGCTCGAAGGCGACGCCGGCGTGGGCAAGACGGAAATCGCCAAGGCGCTCGCCACGATCCGCGGCACGCGCCTGATCCGCTTGCAGTGCTACGAAGGCCTTGACGTGCACGCGGCGATGTACGAGTGGAACTACCAGCGGCAGCTGCTCGCGATCAAATTGCTCGAGCACGACGACCGCCCGGCGGCCGTCAAGGAACAGGACATCTTCTCCGAGCGCTACCTGCTGAAACGCCCCCTGCTCGAGGCGATCGGTTGCGACGTGGCGCCCGTGCTCCTGATCGATGAAGTCGATCGTGCCGACGAGGCTTTCGAGGCCTACCTGCTCGAACTGCTGTCGGACTACCAGATGTCGATTCCCGAACTCGGCACGGTGCGCGCCGTGACCAAGCCCCTGGTCGTGATCACGTCGAACGGCACGCGCGAACTGTCCGACGCGCTGCGCCGGCGCTGCCTCTACCAGTACATCGACTACCCGGCATTCGACAAGGAACTGGCGATCGTCGAAATCAAGGTTCCGCAGGCGGCGGGGGAACTGGCTCGCCAGGTGGTCGAATTCGTGCAGAGCGTGCGGCGCATGGAGTTGCAGAAGAAACCCGGCGTCGCTGAAACGCTCGACTGGGCCGCGGCCTTGCTGCGCATGGGAATTTCCACGATCGACGACGAGGGGGCGCAGCGCATCCTGGAGACGCTGAGCGCCCTCATCAAGACGCGCGAAGATCGAAGCGCGTTCACGCGCGACGTCGTCGCGCGCATTGCGGCGGCATGCTGAGCGCTGTACTGAACGCTGCGTCAGTGCGCGTCATCGACCCCGGCGCACTGTTGCGCTCGCGCCTGACGGGCTTTGCCGGCTTCTTGCGCGCCAACGGTTTCGCCCTGGGCGGCGCCGATTCGGTGCGCGTGCTCGAGACGGCCCTGCACACGGGGGTGCTCGAGCCCCAGGTGATGCGCTGGAGCCTCAAGGCGCTGCTGTGCGGCAGGGGTGACGAATGGCGGCGCTTCGATGCCTTGTTCGACGCCTACTTCCTGCCGCCGAACAAACAGGCGTTCGTGCAAAGCGATGCGCTGGCCGCGGCGGCGGGCAAGCCCAATGCCCAGGCGCAGGGTGCCGACGCCGACGAGCCCGGTGAAGGTGCGGGCCGGGGC